>DASWOS010000227.1:0-1716 GCA_036398645.1 Dokdonella sp.
GCCATGACGCGCCTCACGCTCTACGCTTGGCGCCACCGCGCAGCCTCGATCCCCCTGAACCCGACGGCATGAGCAAGCACTACGCCCTCGTCATCGACGACGAACGCGACATCCGCGAGCTGCTGACACTGACGCTCGGCCGCATGGACCTGATAGTCGACACGGCGGCGACGGTCGCCGACGCGCGCCAGCGTCTCGCCGAGCGCCGCTATGCGCTGTGCTTCACCGACATGCGCCTGCCGGACGGTTCCGGTCAGGAGATCATCGCGTTGATCGCGGCGCAGTATCCGGAGACGCCGATCGCGATGATCACCGCGTACGGCAACGTCGACGCGGCCGTCGACGCGCTGAAGGCCGGCGCGTTCGACTTCGTCTCCAAGCCGGTCGACATCAACGTGCTGCGCCGGCTCGTGCAGACCGCGCTGAAGCTGTCGGAGGAGAAGCGCGGCGAACAGGCCGCGAGCGGCGCGAAGCTGATCGGCGATTCCGCGCCGATGGTCGAGCTGCGCGCGACGATCGCGAAGGTCGCGCGCAGCCAGGCGCCGGTCTACATCGCCGGCGAGTCCGGCACCGGCAAGGAGCTCGTCGCGCGGCTGATCCACGAGCTCGGCCCGCGCGCGACCGCGCCGTTCGTGCCGGTCAACTGCGGCGCGATCCCGTCCGAGCTGATGGAGAGCGAGTTCTTCGGCCACAAGAAGGGCAGCTTCACCGGCGCGCACACGGACAAGGACGGGCTGTTCCACGCCGCGCAAGGCGGCACGCTGTTCCTCGACGAGGTCGCCGAGCTGCCGATGCACATGCAGGTGAAGCTGCTGCGCGTGATCCAGGAAAAGGCCGTGCGGCCGATCGGCGCGCGCGCGGAGATCGGCGTCGACGTGCGCATCCTGTCCGCGACGCACAAGAACCTCGCCCGGCTCGTCGAGCTCGGCTCGTTCCGACAGGATCTGTTCTACCGCATCAACGTGATCGAGCTGCGCGTGCCGCCACTGCGCGACCGCCGCGAGGACATCCCGAAGCTCGCCCACCGCGTGCTCGAACGCCTGGCCCGCGACGGCGGCGGCTCGCCGGCGCGCATGGAGCCCGACGCGCTGAAGCTGCTGCTCGGCTACGACTTCCCCGGCAACGTGCGCGAACTCGAGAACGTGCTCGAGCGCGCGGTCGCGCTCTGCGAGGACAACCGCATCCGCATCGACGACCTGCGCCTGCAGCCGCGCGAGCGCCCGACCGCCGTCGCCGCCGACGCGTGGGCCAACACGCCGACGCCGAATCCGTACGGCCCGCCGCCGGTGCGCGAAGCGCCGGCGCCGTACGTGACGCCGCCGCCGGGCGCGCGCGACGCGGAAGCGGACTTCCCCGGCGATCTCGCCGCCGCCGTCGCCGAGACCGAGCGCGCCGCGATCATGAAGGCGCTCGAGGCGACGCGCTGGAACCGCACCGCCGCGGCCCGCCAGCTCGGGCTGACGTTGCGGCAGCTCAGGTACCGGCTCGAGAAGCTCGGCATCGAGTAGACGGATCGCGCCGCCGTGAACGCCGCCCGCCCGCTGCCGAATCTTCCACATTACACCTTCGTCGACCGCATCGCGGCGCTGCCGTTCGTCGACGCCATCATCTCGTACGGCTCCCGCGCGCGTGCGGACGCGCGAGCGCGCTCGGACGTCGACCTCGCCGTCGCCGCGCCGAGAGCCGACGCGAACGAAGGGCAGCGCGTCGTCGACG
>DASWOS010000228.1:0-5575 GCA_036398645.1 Dokdonella sp.
CTCGCGACCGCGATCGTCTCCGCGGCGATCGCCTACCTCGCGTTCTTCGCATCCGGCGTCGCCGGTCTGCAGCAGCTCGCGGTGTTCACGATCGCCGGCCTGGTCGCGGCCGGCGCGACCACGCGCTATCTGCTGCCGCGCGTGCTGCCGCCGACGTTCCGCGACGCCGCCGACGCGCGCGCGATCGCCGCGGCCGAACGCGTCGTCGACCGCCTGCCGCGTGCGCGTGCGCTGCCGTGGCTGCTGCTCGCGGCGGCGCTGCTCGTGCTGTGGCGCGCGCCGGGACCGACCTGGCAGAACGACCTCGCCGCGCTGACGCCGGTGCCGGCCGAGCTGCTGCTGCGCGACGCGAAGCTGCGCGGCGAGCTCGGCGCACCGGACGTGCGCTACCTGCTCGTGCTCGCCGCGCGCGACGCCGAAGGCGTGTTCGCGCTGTCCGAGACGCTCGAGCCCGCGCTCGACGCGCTCGTCGCGCAGCGCGCGCTCGACGCGGCCGAGCTGCCGAGCCGCTACCTGCCGAGCGTCGCGACGCAGCGCGCGCGGCAGGCGCGGCTGCCGGATCGCGCGACGCTCGCGACCGCGCTCGCCGACGCGACGCGCGAGCTGCCGTTCCGCGCCGGCCTGTTCGCGCCGTTCCTCGACGACGTCGAGGCCGCGCGCGCGCTCCCGCCGCTGACGCCGGACGCGTTCGCGCGCGCGCCGTTCGGCGCGCGGCTCGCGTCGATGCTGGTCCGCCGCGACGACGGCTGGCTCGGCCTCGCGACGCTGTCCGGCGTGCGCGACGCCGGCGCGCTCGCCGCGTTCGCCGAGTCGACGCACGGCGCGGCGCGGCTGCTCGACCTCAAGGCCGCGTCCGAATCGCTCGTCGTCGCGTACCGCGAGCGCATCCTGCGCGCGCTCGGGCTCGCGCTCGCGCTGCTCGCGCTGACCGTCGTGGTCGCGCTCGGCAGCTTGCGCCGCGCCTGGCACGTGCTCGCGCCGATGTCGCTGGCGACGCTGCTCGTGTTCGCGGTCGAGCGCGCCTGCGGCATTTCGCTGTCGCTGTTCCACCTCGTCGCGCTGACGCTCGCGGCCGGCCTCGGCCTGCATTACGCGCTGTTCTTCGAGCGCCCGGTCGCCGACGTGGCCGAGGCGCGGCGCACGCTGCACGCGACGCTGGTCTGCGTCGCCTCCGCGCTGCTCGTGTTCGGCCTGCAGGCGCTGTCGTCGCTGCCGGTGCTGCGCGCGATCGGGCTGACCGTCGCGCTCGGCGTCGGCTTCCATTTCTGCCTGTCGACGCTGATGGCGCGCGCGCGCCGGCGCTGAGACCGCGTGCCGGCTCAGCCGTCGAAGCCGTCGGCGAAGATCGCCTCGTCCGCGGTCGGCGTCGCGACGAAGTAGCGCATGCGTCCGTCCGCGTCGAGTCCGGCGCCGAGCAGCGCGCCGGACGCGGCGATCGCGGCGACCTTGCTGAAGCTCGCGAGGCCGGCGTCGTCGTCGACGAGGTCGGCCAGGTCGTGGACCTCGCCGTCGACGTACAGCCAGGCGCGCAGGCCGGGCACGCAACCGCTCGCGCTGCCGATGCCGGCGCTGCCGCCGATGACGCCGGCGTCGTTGATCGCCGACGCGCAGCCGTTCTGCTGATCCAGCGTCGCACCCGGGATCTCCTCGAACGAGCCGTCCTCGGCGAACACGACCGGCACGAGCTCCGGCGCCGCGACCGCGAGCCCGAGACCGACCACGGTGCCGGCCGCGTTGACCGCGGTCGCGACGCTCGGGAACTCGGCGGCCATCTCGCCGATCGGCAGCACCGCGGGCGTGCCGACCGTGCCGACCGCCGCGTGGATGTCCGACGAGTGCACGCTCCAGCTGCCGACGAGCGTGCCCGACGCGTTGACGTCGAGCCAGCGTGCCTGCTGGTACTGCTCGTTCTCGTCCTCGAGTCCGTAATCGACCAGGCCGGTCTCGGCGGTCCAGACGAACGCGCGTGCGGCCGCCGGCAGGCCGGCGCCGCCGACGACGACGCCGGCGTCGTTGATCGCGGTCGGCACGACGTTGATCGACGTGTCGTCGCTGAGCAGCGCGTACTGCTCCGGCGTCGCCGTGTTCCAGATCACGCCGGCGATCGCGTTCACGTAGTCGGCGAACGTGCCGACGATCTCGCCGCGAGCGTCGATCGCGGCCGCCGAGCCGTCGCCGACGCCCGGCACCGCGAGCCGGTGCGCGACGCCGGCGGCGTCCCAGTACACCGGCACCATGTCGAAGTCCGCGTCGATGTAGTCGCCGACGACTTCGCCGGCGTCGTTCATGTCGAGCGCGCGCACGTCGCTGCCGCCGGGCACGTCGAGCAGGGTCAGGCGGTAACGCGGCGTGCCGGCGGCCGCGGTCGTGCAGAGAATCGCGGCGAGGACGGAAGCGAGGACGATCGGGCGGGGAAACGGATGCGTGCGCGCGGACATGGAAACCTCGAAGTCGGACCGACGGAACGGGCGTCGCCGAAGCGCCGGCCCGCCGCTCGACGGTCCGCGATCGCCGCTCGCCGCGCATGTAGATGCGGTGTATCGGCGATGTAGCGAACGTGCGCCGGCCGGCGCCGCGGGCGGTCGGTTCAGCCGCCGGCGGCCGCGGCGAGCGCGCCGTCGTCGGCGAAGCGGCGCTCGCCGGCGAGGCGGCGCGCGGCGTCGGCGGCCGTGTCGGCGGCGGCGTCGCGGCCGAGCGCGCGGTAGACCTTCGCCGCCGCGCGTGCCGCGCGCACGTCGCGGTCGGCCCAGGGCGCAATGCGGCCGTTCACGGAGATCGCCTCGTCGAAGCGGCGCGCGGCGAGCAGCGCCTCGACGTAGGGCAGGCCGGCTTCGACGACGTCGTCCGGCACCGCCTGCCGCGCCGCGCGCGCCATCGCCTCGGCGTAGCGCGCGAGCGCGAGCGCGGCGTCGCCCTCGGCCGCGGCCTGCTGCGCGTCGGCGAGCGCGATCGGCAGCGCGGCCGCGTCGTCCTCGGCCGCGGCCCACGCGCGCAGCCGCGCGATCTCGGCGGCCGCGCCGGCGAGGTCGCCGCGCTGCTGGCGCGCGCGGACCCGCGTCGTCCATGCGCGCAGATATTGGTCGCGGTTGCGCCGCTCCAGCGTCGGCGTCATCGCCGCGCCGGCGAGCTCGGCCGCGGCGTCCGGATCGCCGCGCTCGAGCGCGATACGCGCCGCGAGCGCGTCGCCGAGCGCGCGTGCGAGTGCGTCCGCGCTCGGATCGCTCGCGTCGCGCAGCCGCGCGAGCAGCGCGTCGGCCTCGGCGAGCCGGCCGGCGCCGTGCAGCGCCGCCGCGCGCGCGAACGTCAGCTGCCAGCGCCGGCGCGGATCGCCGGCGTCGCTGCCCGCCGAGACGAAGTGCGCGCTGTCGGCGAGCGCGCCGGCGACGTCGAGCGTCTGCAGCTTCGCTTCCACGAGGACGATCTCGGTCGCGGTCAGCGCGTCGGCCGCGGCGAAGCGGCGCAGCCGCTCGCGCACGCTCTCGAGCAGCGGCAGCGCCTCGGCCGGACGCCCGCGCTGCATCGCGTTGATGCCGAGGTCGAGGTCGACGGTGGCGACGCCGAAGCGGTCGCCGCTCGCCTCGTACAGCGTGCGCGCGCGGCCGTAGTCGGCGGCCGCGCGGTCGAGGTCGGAGCGCTCCGCCGCGATCGCGCCGCTGCCGATGTAGCTCGCCGCGAGCACGTCGGGCTCGCCGGCGTCCTGCAGCAGGCGCACGGCCGCGGCGTAGGCTGCGGCGGCCGCGTCGTAGCGGCCTTGCCGGTGTGCGACCGCGCCGAGCGCGTTCAGCACGCGCGCACGCAGCTCCTTCGGCGCGGCGTCGGGCAGCCGCGCGAGCAGCGTGTCGAGCTGCTCGCGACACGCCTCGTAGTCGCCGGAGAACAACGCGATGCGCCCCTCGGCGAACGCGATCTCCGGATTCAGCCGCAGCGCCGGCGGCGCCGCGCCGACGATGCGTCGCGCGATCTCGGTGCGGCCGCTGAGCAGCGCCGCGTCGATGCGCGCGCGCAGCGTCGCCGCGGCGAGCGCGGCGTCGTCGCTCCGCTCCGGCGGCGGCGCATGGCCGAGCTTGATCAGGAGCTCGTCGGCGGCCGCGCGCGCCGCACCGAACGCGTCGTCGGCGCGGGTCTCGACCTCGAGCACGCGGCCGTCGCCGTCGGCCGCGATCGACACGGTCCATTCGCCGTGCGCGAAACGCGCGCGCGGGCGCACCCGCCAGCGCGCCGGACGCTCGCCGGCGACGTCGTCGCCGCGCGCCGACAGCAGCGCGAGCACGGTCTCGTTCGGCGTCGCGGCGAGGCCGCCGCGGTGCAGGCGCGTCGCCAGCAGGTCCATCAGGCCGAGGCGCAGCCAGGCCGCGTCCGCGCCGGCCTCGATCGCGGCCGGCAGCACGAATGCGGAGTCCGCCGCCGCGCGCACGGGCATGCGTCTCGCCGCGGAACCGGCGAGCGCGATGGCGAGGATGACCGCGAGCACCGCCGCGCCGTGTCCGAGCCGTCGCCATGGCGCCGCCGCGCGCGCGTGCCCGCGCGGCGCGGCCGGCGGCGGTGCGGGCGCGCGCGCCGAGGCGTCGGCGTCCGAATCGGCGTCGATATCGGTATCGGCGTCGACCGCCGCGACCCAGCGATAGCCGAACCGCGGCACCGTGCGGATGACCCGCTGCGTGTTGCCGTCGTCGCCGAGCACGCGACGCAGGCGCATGACCGCATGGCTCAGCGAGACTTCGCTGACGTCGACGCGGCCCCAGACCGCGGCAGCGAGCTCGTCGCGGCCGACCGGCCGGTCGCGATGCCGGATCAGATGGATCAGGAAGTCGACCGTGCTGAGCGGCAGGTCGATGCGGCGGCCGTGCTCGAGCAGCTCGCGCGCGGTCGCGTCGAGCCGGAACGCGCCGAAACGGAACACCGGTGTCGCCATGCGGCAAGAGTATCCGCATTCCGGCGCCGGCCGGCACGCGCGCCGGCGCATAATGCGCGGATGCTCGAGCTGCTGCCGCCGCGCCCCGCCGCCCCGCTGCCGAAGGCCGACTGGGCCGCGCTGATTCCGCATCGCGGCGCGATGTGCCTGCTCGACGAAGTCGTCGCCTGGGACGACGTGCGCATCCACGCGCGCAGCGGCTCGCACCGCGACCCGCACAATCCGTTGCGCAGCGACGGCGTGCTGCGCGCGCTGCACTTGTGCGAGTACGGAGCGCAGGCGATGGCCGTGCACGGCGCGCTCGCCGCGCGTGCCGCCGGCGGCGCGGCGCGGCCGGGCTATCTCGTCTCGCTGCGCGGTGTCGAGCTCGCGGTCGCGCGCATCGACGACTTGCCGGATGCGCTCGACGTCCACGCCGAGCGCCTGCTCGGCGGCGACGACGGCTGGCAGTGCGCGTTCCGCGTCGAGCATGCCGGCGTCGCGCTCGCGCGCGGCCGTGCGGCCGTGATCGTCGCGCGCTGAGCCGCGTCGCGCCGGCGCCGATCGGTTTAACCGCGGCGCGCCTCGGCGACGTCGAGCTGCACGCGGCGGTCCGCGCTCACGGCGCGGCGTCGCCTCGCGCACGCGCGGCATGCGGCGGCGTCGCGTACGAGCGCCGCCAGG
>DASWOS010000229.1:0-16130 GCA_036398645.1 Dokdonella sp.
GCGCGACGTGCACGGTGCGGCCCGGCGTCTTCACGTCCGCGCTGAAGCCCATGTGGTACTTCACGTCGCCGGAGTGCGCCGGGTCGTCGGGATGGTCGAACTTGCCGTCGAACTCGGCGAACAGCTTCTGCGGCGCCTTGCCGAGGATGTTGACGAGCACGTTCAGGCGGCCGCGGTGGGCCATGCCGATGACCATGTCCTTCATGCCGTCGTTGCCGCCGCGGCGGATCAACTCGTCGATCAGCGGGATCAGGCTGTCGCCGCCCTCGAGCGAGAAGCGCTTCTGGCCGACGTACTTCGTGTGCAGGTAGCGTTCGAGCCCGTCGGCCTGCACGAGCTTCTCGAGCACGTGCTTCTTGTCCTCGACGCTGAGCCCGTATTCGCCGCCGGCGCGTTCGAGCTGCTCGTGCACCCACTGGCGCTGCTCGACGTCGGCGATGTGCATGAACTCGGCGCCGATGCTGCCGGCGTAGGTCGCCTTGAGCCGAGCGACGAGGTCGCGCAGCTTCAGTCGCTGCGGCCCCGCCAGCGAGCCGGTGTTGAACTCGGTGTCGAGGTCCGCAGTGCCGAGGCCGTGGAACACCGGGTCGAGATCCGGCGCGGACGGCCGCGGCAGCAGGCCCATCGCCTGCAGGTCCGAGGCCGTGAACGCGTGCTCCATGTCGAGCGGGTCGAGCTTCGCGGCGAGATGGCCGCGCGACCGATACGCGGTGACGAGCTTCAGCACGCCGGCCTGCTTCTGCGACTGCGCGTCGCCGATCGGCGCGGCGATCGCCGTGGACGCGTGGCCGTTGCGCCGCTGCGCGAGCGCGATGCGCTCGATCGCGTCGGTGTGCGGCACGTCGCCGGCCTCGCGGCCCTTCAGCGTGTCGAAATAGCCGCGCCATTCCGGCGCGACCGACGCGGGATCACGCAGATAGCGTTCGTAGAGGTCTTCGATGAAGGCGGCGTTGCCGCCGGAAATCGGCGAGGAAGCGAGGAACTGTTGCAGGAGACTGGGCTCGTTGGCGCTCACGCTGACACCATGCAGGCGAAAGGACGCACCGCAGCGCCCTCGGGAATAGGCTCGCGGCCGCCGTTGCGGAAGCGGTCGGCAGAGCATCGGGATTATAACCATTTGTGCCGTTTCGGGGTGACCGGCGGCGCAGACGGCGCCCTCTGCATGGGGACACGCGTTCAGAACGCAAGCTCGCGCAGCTCCGCGCTCGGTATCGCGCGCTCCCAGGCCTGGTCGAACCGCTCGCGCAGCTGCGCGTGCCGGCCCGGTGCGCAGGTCGAGCCCACGCCCTCGAGGCGGCTGCCGAGCGGGCGGAACAAGTAGCCGCCGCGGTCGTTCAGCAGGAACGCGGACGGATACTGCCGCTCGCGCTCGTCGACCGGCGTGCGCAGCGCGATCGCGCTCGGCAGGCGCTGCGCGAGCGGAATCAGCCGATGGCCCTCGACGAGCGGCTTGCGCGGCTCCTGCACCAGGATGCGGATGCGCGCGCGCCGGCCCGACAGCGCGACGCGCTTCAGCGCATCGAGCGCGGCGGGCACGTCGAGCAGCGCCGGGTCGAGGTCGCGCGTGTAGATCGCAAGCTCGTGGCGCGCGTCGGCGAACAGCGCGAGCACGGCCGCCGCGGCTTTCACGCGGTCCTCGACGACGAGCGCCCGCGCCTGCGTCCGCGGCGGCAGCGGCGACGGCTCGCGCGCGGCGGCCGGCGCGAGCTCGAGGCGCATGTGCCGGTGCGCGATGCCGCATTCGTCGAACTCGGCGCCGGACGCGGCGAAGCCGAACTTCTCGTAGAACGGGATCGCGTGGACCTGCGCGTGCAGCTCGACCGCCGGATGGCCGAGCGCGCGCGCCTGCTCGATCAGCACGCGCAGCATCGCCGCGCCGACGCCGCGGCCGCGCCACTCGGGAACCACGGCCATGCGCCCGATCGTGCGTTCCGGCGTCAGCCGGCCGGTGCCGATCGCGCGACCGGCCGGATCGCGCGCGAGCACGTGCCGCGAGCGCGCGTCGAGCGCGTCCCATTCGTCCTCGCGCGGAACGTGTTGCTCCTCGACGAACACGCGTTCGCGCACGCCGCGCAGCGCGGCCGCGTCGGCGTTCCAATCGGCGAGCTCGACGTGGAAATCCTCCGCGATCACGCCCGCGTCCGCGCACGCACGAGCGCGTAATGGCCGGCGTCGATCAGTGCGCGCAGCAGCGCGCGGTCGCGCGCGTTCGCCGGCGTTTCGGCGAGCATGAGCGCCGCGCGCGCGCAGGCGAGCTCGGCGAAGCGGCGCGAGCACGCGTGCGTGGCGCCGGCGACGAACAGCAGCGCGCCGCGACCGTCGCGCGTCCACGCGAAGCGCGACCACGGATTCCGATGCGCGACCGCGCCGTCGAGCGCGCGCACGAACGCCGCGTCCGACAGCGGCCGCGCGCGCGGCGCGGCGATCTGCGCGCTGCGGTAGCGCGTGATGAACTCGCCGAACCAGCGGCGCAGCACGCCGGCGTCGATCCGCGCGGCCGCACCGCCGATCGTGCGGCGGCGTGCGGCCGCGTCGAAGCGCAGCCACGGCAGCGCGCGCCGCACGCGCGCGAGCGCCGCGTCGTCGATCTCGCCGGGCCGGCGCGCCGGCGCGAGCCCGGCGTCCGCGTAGCGCGCGGACTCCGGCAGCACGGCGGCGAGGTGCTCGGCGAAGTCGGCGAGCAGCTCGGCCTGCGCCGGCGCGCGCATGCCGACCGAATACGTCATGCACGCGCCGACCGCGACGCCGTGGTGCGGCACGCCGGGCGGCAGGTAGAGCAGGTCGCCCGGCTCGAGCAGCCATTCGTGCGTCGGCGCGAACGCGCGCAGCAGCTTCAGCTCGGTGTCGTCCCGGTACGCGAACTCCTCGCCGGAATCCGCGCGTGCGCGCGCCGACGGCCCGGTGCGGCCGCTTGCGTCGATCTGCCATTTGCGCCGGCCGAGGCCCTGCAGCAGGAACACGTCGTAGCGGTCGACGTGCGCGCCGACCGAGCCGCCGTCCTCGGCGTAGCTGACCATGACGTCGTCGACGCGCCAGCTCGGCAGGAAGCCGAACGGCTCGAGCAGCGCGGCCGCGTCGGCGTCCCACTTGTCGACGTCCTGCACGAGCAGCGTCCAATGCGAGCTCGGCAGCGCGGCGAAATCGGCTTCGACGAACGGCCCGTGGCGCACGCTCCAGCGGTCCCGCTTCGGATCGTGCCGCACGAGGCGCGACAGCGCGAGCTCCTCGCAGGCGAGACCGGCGAGGTCGTCCGGGGCGACCGGATTGCGAAACGGCGCGAACGCGCCGCGGATCAGCAGCGGACGCCGCTGCCAATAGTCGCGCAGGAAGCGCGCCGGCGGCATGCCGAGCGGCTGGCCGGGCACGGCCACGATTTCGTGCGGAGGCGCGGCACGGCGAGGGGAAAGCGGCATGCGGCCATTGTAGCCGCCGCGCGCGCGGCGTTTCCGTCGGCGGCTTTGCAGAACGAACGCGGCGTGCGGTCGGCCGTGGCGAACCGCCGTCACGGCAGCGCGCGTGCGTCCGTCGTCGCCGGCAGGCCGGCCTGGGCGCAGAACGCGGCGAAGCGCGCGTCGTCGCGGTAGCGCAACAGAAACGGATCGTAGAGCAGCTGCACGACGCCGGGGTCGCGATCGTCGAGCGCGCGATGCAGCCATTCGAACGTGCGGTCCGCGTCGCGCCGCAGCGCATAGACTTCGGCGATCTGGAGCGCCGCGGCGTCGGCCTGGGTCGCGACGAGGCGCTCGAGCGACGCCGTGGCCGCGGCGCGATCGGGGCCGATCTGCGCGGCGAGCGCGAGCGCGATGTCGCGCCAGTGCCCGGGTTCCTTGCGCGCCGCGGCGAGCGCCGCGGCCGCGTCGCCGCGCACGATCTCGACGACCGCGAGCTGCGTGTAGGAGCTGTCGGATTCCGGGTACAGCGTGACCGCCTTCAGCGCGGCGTCGCGCGCCTCGTCGAGCCGGCCGGTCACCACGAGATACGCACCGAGCAGGCGCCACCAGCTCGCGTGCAGCGGATCGTCCGCGAGCGCGCTCCGCGCGAGCGGAACCGCTTCGCCGACGCGGCCGAGCGACGCGAGCGCGTTGGCGAGTCCGGAGCGCGCCGTCGCGTCGCCCGGCGCGAGCTGCGTCGCGCGGCGGTACTCGGCTTCGGCGCCGAGCCAGTCGAATTCGACGGCGCCGAGATAATAGCCGCGCGTCGTGTGCAGCTGGGCGAGGTCAGGCGCCAGCGCGGTCGCGACGTCGAGCGCCTTGCGCGCCTGTGCGTGCGCCTCGCGCGCGTCGTCCGCGGCGAGATTCAGGATCGCGAGGGTGATCCAGGTGCCGGCGAGCTGCGTCCACGCCGCGGCATAGCGCGCGTCGAGCCGCGTCGCCTGCGTGAACGCGTCGATCGCCTTGCGCAGATCCGCCTCGGACGCGCGCTTCATGTGGAACAGGCCCTGCAGGTACGCGTTGTACGCGTCGAGGTTGCCGCCCGGCGGCCGGTCGGCCGCCTGCGCCGCGTCCGCCGTCGTCAGCAGCTTGGCCTCGAGCGCGGCGGCGACGTCCTGCGTGATCTCGTCCTGCAGCGCGAACAGGTCCGCGTACGGCCGGTCGTAACGCTGCGACCACAGCGTGCTGCCGTCCTCGGTCCTGACCAGCTCCGTGCTGATGCGCACCTCGTCGCCGGCGTGCTGCACGCTGCCCTCGAGCACGTGCGCGACGCCGAGCTTCGCGCCGACCGTCTTCGCGTCGACGTTCGCGCCGCGGAACTGGAACGACGAATTGCGGCCGATCACCTTGAGCCCGTCGAACTTCGACAGCGCGATGATCAGATTCTCGGACAGGCCGTCGGAAAAGAACTGCTGGTCCTCGTGGCCGCTCGCGTTGACGAGCGGCAGCACCGCGATCGAACGGTCGGACACGGGCGCGCTCGTCGCCGCCGCGACCGGCTGCGCCGCGGTGGCGGTGCGCTGCGCGGGCCGTTCCGTCGTCGCGCGGCCGGCGACCAGCAGCGCGACGGCCGCGGCGAGCGCGCCGAAGATCGCCGCGTCGACCGCGCGATGGCTCGGCCGCGGCGCCGCCGGCCGCTCGGCCGCGGCCGGCGCCTCGCGCCGCAGCCCGTCCGGGGTCAGCTCGTAGAACCATGCGAGCAGCAGCCAGAACGGAAAGCCGACCGCGAGCGCGACGACGACGCCGCGCACGATCGAGTTCGGTATGTCGAAGAACGGAAACACCTGCGTCGCGATCTGCACGGCGAGCCACGCGCCGGCCAGATACAGCGCGGCGGCGCGCAGCACGTTGCGGCGTTTCAGCTCGCTCAGCAGGGGCATCGTTCGCGTCCTCTCGGGCTCCTCGAGCGCACGGTCGGGCAGGACGGCGACGCTAGCAGCAACGGCGCCGCGCAAACACCGCCGTTAGTTGGGGCGGCCCGTTCAGATTTCGCGCGCGAGCCGTTCGGCGAGGCCGGTGTACGTCGCCGGCCTCAGCTCGAGCAGGCGCCGCTTCGCGTCGTCCGGCAGCGCGAGCCCGGCGACGAACGCGCGCAGCGCGTCGCGCGTGATGCCCTGACCGCGCGTCAGCGCCTTCAGCTGCTCGTACGGCTCGGGCAGGCCGTAGCGGCGCATGACCGTCTGCACGGCCTCGGCGAGCACTTCCCAGCTCGCGTCGAGGTCGGCTTCGAGGCGGGCCGGGTCGGCGGCGAGCTTCGCCAGGCCGCGCGCGAGCGCGTCGAGCGCGACCTGCGTGTGGCCGAACGCGGTGCCGAGCGCGCGCAGCACGGTCGAGTCGGTCAGGTCGCGTTGCCAGCGCGAGATCGGCAGCTTCTCGGCGAAGTGCGCGAACAGCGCGCCGGCGAGGCCGAGGTTGCCTTCGGCGTTCTCGAAGTCGATCGGATTGACCTTGTGCGGCATCGTCGACGAGCCGACCTCGCCGGCCTTCAGCGTCTGCCTGAAGTAGCCGAGCGAGACGTAGCCCCAGACGTCGCGCGCGAGGTCGATCAGGATCGTGTTCGCGCGGCGCACCGCGTCGGCGAGCTCGGCGATGCCGTCGTGCGGCTCGATCTGCGTCGTGTACGGGTTCCAGGCGAGCCCGAGCGATTCGACGAAGCGGCGCGAGAACGCCGGCCAGTCGACGTCCGGGTACGCGACGACGTGCGCGTTGTAGTTGCCGACCGCGCCGTTGATCTTGCCGCTGATCTCGACCGCGGCGATCTGCCGGCGCTGGCGCTCGAGCCGTGCGACGACGTTCGCGAGCTCCTTGCCGAGCGTCGTCGGCGACGCGGTCTGGCCGTGCGTGCGCGACAGCATCGGCAGCGCCGCGTGCGCGTGCGCGAGCTCGCGCAGCTTCGCGACGACGCCGTCGAGCGCCGGCAGCAGCACCTCGTCGCGCGCGTCGCGCAGCATCAGCGCGTAGGCGAGGTTGTTGATGTCCTCGCTCGTGCAGGCGAAGTGCACGAATTCCTTGACCGCGCCGAGCTCGGCGTCGCCGGCGATCTTCTCCTTGATGAAGTATTCGACCGCCTTGACGTCGTGGTTCGTCGTGCCTTCGATCGCCTTGATGCGCGCGCCGTCGTCCTCGCCGAAGCGCGCGTCGATCGCGAGCAGCGCCGCGCGCGCGGCCGCCGAGAGCGGCGGCACCTCGGTGATCGCGGGCTCGTCGGCGAGCGCGAGCAGCCAGTGGAGCTCGACGCGCACGCGCCGGTGCATCAGGCCGAACTCGCTGAAGATCGGCCGCAGCGCGGCGGCTTTCGCCGCGTAACGGCCGTCGAGCGGCGACAGGGCGAGCAGGGTCGATTTCATGACGTTCCTCGAAGGCTGGAATCTGCGCACGCGCGGCGGTCGCCCGCGCATCCGGGCGCGCGGCATCGCGCGGCGACGGCGCGCCGGCCGCGAATGATACGGCTGCGCGCGGCTGCGCGCCGTGCGCCGGATGCGGCGGCCGCCGACGCTCACGCGCTCCGCGCCGAGCGCGTGCGCCGCTCGCGGCGCGGCCGGCGCGGCGACGTGCCGCTATAATCGCGCCCCCTTTTTCCCCGCGGGTGCATCATGAGCGAATACCGGATCGAGCGCGACAGCATGGGCGAACTCAAGGTGCCCGCGGACGCGCTGTACGGCGCGCAGACGCAGCGCGCGGTCGACAACTTTCCGATCTCCGGGCTCGTCATGCCGCGCGAGTTCATCCGCGCGCTCGGCCTGATCAAGTCGGCCGCCGCGCAGGTGAACGCCGACCTCGGCCACCTGAAGAAGAACGCGTCGCGCGCGATCCGCAAGGCCGCCGAGCGCGTCGCGCGCGGCGAGTTCGACGCGCATTTCCCGATCGACGTGTTCCAGACCGGTTCCGGCACCTCGTCGAACATGAACGCGAACGAGGTCATCGCGCACGTCGCCGCGCTGGCCGGCGCGAAGGTGCATCCGAACGACGACGTCAACAACGGGCAGTCGTCGAACGACGTGATCCCGACCGCGATCCAGGTCGCCGCGACGCTGACCGCGACCGAGAAGCTGCTGCCGGCGCTCGCGCACCTGCGCAAGACGCTCGACCGCCGCGCGCGCGAGCTCGCGCGCGTCGCGAAGACCGGCCGCACGCACCTGATGGACGCGATGCCGGTCACGTTCGGTCAGGAGATCGGCGCGTGGTCGGCGCAGATCCGCTCCTCGATCGAGCGCATCGAAGACGCGCTGAAGCGCACGCGCCGGCTGCCGCTCGGCGGCACCGCGGTCGGCACCGGCATCAATGCCGATCCGAAGTTCGGTCCGCTCGTCGCGAAGGAGCTCGGCCGCATGACCGGCGTGAAGTTCGAGTCGGCCGACAACTATTTCGAAGGGATCAGCTCGCAGGACGCCGCGGTCGAGTTGTCCGGCCAGCTGAAGACGCTCGCGGTCGCGCTGACGAAGATCGCGAACGACCTGCGCTGGATGAACTCCGGGCCGCTCGCCGGCCTCGGCGAGATCGAGCTGCCGGCGCTGCAGCCCGGCTCGTCGATCATGCCGGGCAAGGTCAACCCGGTCATTCCGGAAGCCGTCGCGATGGTCGCCGCGCAAGTCATCGGCAACGACCTGACGATCACGATCGGCGGGCAGAGCGGCAACTTCCAGCTCAACGTGCAGCTGCCGGTCATCGCGTACAACCTGCTGCAGTCGATCGAGATCCTCGCCAACGCGGTCGTCGCGCTCGCCGACAAGGCGATCGCCGGATTCAAGGTCCGCGAGGACAAGGTCAGGGAGGCGCTCGACCGCAATCCGATCCTCGTGACCGCGCTGAACGCCGTCATCGGCTACGACAAGGGCGCGGCGACCGCGAAGCAGGCCTACAAGGAAGGCCGGCCGATCCTCGACGTCGCGGTCGAAACGACCGGGCTCTCGCGCAAGGAGCTCGAGCGCCTGCTCGATCCGGCCGCGCTGACCAAGGGCGGCATCCACGGCGGCTCCGCCGGCGGCTGATCGCGCGGCCGCCCGGCCGCGGCGGCGCAAGCATCCGCACGCGCGCGCGGCGACGCACCGCCGCCGCGGCGCGGTATATTTTGCGCAAAGTGCACCACGTCGAGGGGTCATGAGAGCAACGGGGTTGATGCTCGCCGCCGCGTTCGCGGCGGCGAGCGCGTTCGCGCAGCAGAGCACCGACATCCGCGGGGCGGATTTCTCCAGCGGCAAGGCCGACGCGACGCTCGCCGCGCTCGGCCGGCGCGCCGCACTCGAGGGCAAGCGCCTCGTCGTGACCGCGCCGCAGGACTGGCACGCGGCGATCGAGGCGAAGATCCGCGCCGGCGGCCGTGCCGACGTCGTGCTGCGCGACGGCTTCTACGAGAGCGTGCTCGTGCGCATCGAGGACAAGCCGGCGGCGTCGGCCAAGGCGGTCGACGCGGACAAGGCGCGAGCGCGCGCCGAGCCGAAGCGCGCCGTGCCGGCGGCGGCTGCACCCGCTGCGGCGCGCGGCGACGCCGCGATCGTGCCGTCGACGGCGGTCGCGCCGGCGCCGGCCCCGACCGCGGCCGCAGCGCTGCCTGCGATGCCGGTGTTCGCGGCGCCCGCGCCGGCGGCAGCGCGCTCCGCGCCGCCGCAGCCGGTGCCCATCGCCGACGCGAACGACGCGGCGACGCCCGCGGTCGTCGACGCCGCGGCGGTCCGCGCACGCATGGAGCAGGCACTGCTCGGCGGCCGCCGAGCCGAGGGCTCGCTGCCGGTCGCGTCGCTGCGAGCCGGTGACGTGCTCTACGTCGACGGTCCGGTGCGCGGCGTGGTCCGCCGCGAAGGCCTGCGTCCGCTGCTGTACTGGCTCGACGGCGAACTCGACCTGCGCCGCGCCGAGCTGAAGCCGCTCGCGACGAATCGCTATCAGGTGTTCGCCGCGATACGCGGCGACGCGGTGTTGCGCGCGGATGCCGACGCGTCGGCGACGCGGCTCCGTGCACGCGTTCCGGAGGCAGGCTCCGCCGCGCGTGCGGAGCTCGAGCGGCGCTTCAACGACGGCAAGCCGATCGGCGACCGGATGGAAACCGACCGGCTGCGCAGCGGTGACGTGCTCTACGTCGCCGACGGGGCCGCGATCGTCGTGCGCCGCGAAGGCGCCGCGCTGCGCCGCTACTGGCTGGACGGCGCGGTCGATCTGCGCCAATCCGGCGTGCAGGCCGACGGACCGAACCGCTATCGCGTCCTCGGCGACGCGCTGCGCTGAGCCGGCCGCGCGCCGGCGTTCACGCCGGCGGCTCAGGTCGCCGTTTCGATGCGGCGGCCGCGCAGCCACGTCGCGCCGGCGAGCAGCACGACGCCGCCGGCGACGCCGAGCCACAGGTTCCAGGTCGTCAGCGCTTGGTACGCGTGCGCCGGGACGAGCGCGGCGAGGAGCGGATCGTCGCCGAGCGGCAGCGGCACGTGCAAGCCGGCGCCGAGCGAGCCCGACGAGGCGATCCAACTGCCCGGCATCACGCTGAACAGCAGACGGCCGAGCACGCCGGCGAGCGTCAGCTCGTTGCCGACGTGCGGCCCGCCGAGCAAGGCGACCCACCAGTTCGCGATCAGCGCGACGACCGGCAGCATAACGGCCCAGAGGAACGGCTTGCTGCGCGCGTACGCCGACCAGAACAGCAGCCAGCCGACGGTCGGCAGCGCCCACAGCGCGCCGATCGGCAGCGTCGCGACGAGCCGCAGCAGCATGCCGAACGGATGCGCGGCGAGCACCGCCGGCAGCGCGTTGACGCCGTGCAGGCCGGCCCAGGCGCAGACGACGGCGACGAACGCGGCGTAGGCGAGCGTCGCGACCGCGAGCGCGATCGCCGGCACGACCAGCGCCGCGGTCAGCGCCTTGGCCGCGACCGTCTCCAGGTCGGAGACCGGCAGCGATTTCCAGAACAGCACGCTGCGGTCGCGGCGATCGTCGTACAGCGCGCCGAGCAGATAGAAGAACGTGACGAAGAACAGGCCGATGCCGACGATGCCGGCGAACGTCAGCTGCGCCATGTCGAGCCCGCGCCCGGCGTCGAACAGGTCGTTCGCGTCGATGTGGCCGCGTAGCGTGTCGAGCGAGAAGCCGACGTTGATGCGCGCGCGCGTGCTGAACAGCTCCGCACTGAGGATGCCGAGCACGGTGATCGCGACGATCGACGCGGCGATCGAAACCGGCGTCCACAGGAAGCCGCCGCGGTGCTCCCAGTATTCGCGCTTCAGCAGCAAGCCGAACTTCTTCATGCGTACGTCCCCTTCATCGTCGCGACGAACAGGTCGGCGATGCTCGGCTTGTGCAATTCGCCGAGCTCGGCCAGCCGCGACGGCTCGACGCCGTCGAACAGAAAGATCGATTTGCCGAAGATCTGACGCTCGTTCAGCGGCTTCAGCGCGCGCGCCGCTTCGATCCGGTCCGGGCCGACCATGACCTCGGCGTAGCGCTCGCCGACTTCGTCCATCGTCGCCGACAGCACGAGCTTGCCGCCCCGGATGAACATCACGTCGGTCAGGATGTGCTCGACCTCCTCGACCTGGTGCGTCGTCACGATGATCGTCTTGTTCTCGTCGAAATAGTCGGCGAGCAGGCTCTCGTAGAACGACTTGCGATACAGGATGTCGAGGCCGAGCGTCGGCTCGTCGAGCACGAGCAGCTTCGCGTCGATCGCCATGACCAGCGCGAGATGCAGCTGCACGATCATGCCTTTGGACAGCTCGCGCACGCGCAGGCCGGGGCCGATCTTCGTGTGCGCGAGGAACGCGATGCACTTCTCGCGCGAGAAGCGCGGATGCACGCCGTCGACGAAGTCGACCGCCTCGCGCACGCGGATCCAGCGCGGCAGCACGGCGACGTCGGCGATGAAGCAGACCTGCTCCATCAGCTCCGAGCGCTGCCGGCGCGGATCGAAGCCGAGCACGGACAGCTCGCCGTCGAACTCGGTCAGGCCGAGGATCGCCTTCAGCGCGGTCGTCTTGCCGGCGCCGTTCGGCCCGATCAGGCCGACGATGCGGCCGGCCTCGATGTCGAAGCTGACGCCGTCGAGCGCGGCGCTCGCGCCGTAGCGCTTGGTCAGCGCGCGCGCGTGCACGATCGCTCCGGGTACGCCGCTCATTTCCCTTCCTCCTTCGCTTCGCTCAGCAGCTGCTTCAGATTCAGCCCGAGCCGGTTCATGCGCGCGCGCAGCGCCGGCCACTCCTCGCGCAGGAAGCGCTCGCGCTCGGACTTCAGCAGCGCCGCGCGCGCGCCCTCGGTCACGAACATGCCGAGGCCGCGCCGCTTCTCGACGAGGCTCTCGTCGACGAGTTCCTGGTACGCCTTCGACACGGTGATCGGATTGATCTGGAAGTCGCCGGCGACCTGGCGCACCGACGGCAGCGGATCGCCCGGCTTGAGGACGCCGTCGAGGATCATCGCCACCACGCGGTCGCGGAGCTGGCGATAGATCGGCGTCGAGTCGTTCCAGGCGATGCTCATCGACGTCATTCCTCGTTCAAACGGCGCGGCATCCGCCCGAAGGAATAGTAGGGCATGTCGTAGCCGGCGCCGGCCGCCGGAATCAGCGTCGCCGTGTGCGTCGGCACGAAGTCCGCGTGCACGACGACGTCGGTGCTCGCGGCGCCGGACCCGTGCGCGAGCGTCGCGGCCGGCGCCGGCGGATCGGGCCGCACGACGATCGTCGCGAGCACCGTCACGTCGGCGGCCGGGCGCACGACGATCGTCGGCAGCTCGATCGCGGGCGTCGCCGGGGCGCCGGCAGCAGCAGGCGCCGCGGCGCTCGGTGCGCCGCCGCCGCCGGCCAGCGCGACGATCGCCGCTCCGGTCGCGCACAGCGCCGCGGCCAGGGCGACGAGCTGAGTGAGTCGGTTCGACATGGCAACCTCCGGTCCGTGCTGATTGATGAAGTAGTGTTGTAGTTAACTATAACACCAGATCCGGAGATGTCAACGGTCCGGCGCGACGGGCGCGGCCGGCGCCGGCTGCGGGGTGAAACCGGGGAACTTCGCGGCCGGGAATGCGTCTCTAACGCGCTCCGCGAAGCGCGCCGCGCCGGCCGGCGGGCGTTTGCCAAGGAGGGGCGCGCCGGCCACAATACGCGGCCCCGCTTACGGCCCGACCGGCCCACCGCGATGCCAGCGGGCATCCAGACCGGCAATCCTCGACCTCATCCTCCAGGAGTAGACATGACGCGTTTCGTCCAGAAGACCCTTGCCGCCGCGCTGTCGGCAAGTCTCGCGATCGGTGCCGCGGCGGCCCAGGAGCCGGCGAAGAAAGCGGCACCGGCGATCGCTCCGGCCAAGCCGGGTGCCGCGGCCGCGGCGCCGTCGGTTCCGATCGACAAGAACAAGATCAGCACGATGGTCGGCATGGACATCGGACGCGGCCTGACGCAGATCAAGGACGACATCGACATCAAAATCGTCGAACAGGCGCTCGAGCAGACGCTGAAGGGCGAGAAGACCTCGCTGACGCAGGAGGAGGCGCTGCAGGTGCGCCAGGCCTACATGCAGCAGATGCAGGCCAAGCGCGTCGCCGAGCAGAAGGAGGCGGCCGAGAAGAACAAGACCGAGGGCACCGCGTTCCTCGCCAAGAACAAGACCAAGCCCGGCGTCAAGACGACCGCCTCGGGCCTGCAGTACGAGGTCGAGAAGGAAGGCACCGGTCCGAAGCCGAAGGCGACCGACACGGTCAAGGTCAACTACCTCGGCACGAAGATCGACGGCACGAAGTTCGACAGCTCCTACGATCGCGGCCAGCCGGCGACGTTCCCGCTGAACGGCGTCATCAAGGGCTTGAGCGAGGGCCTGCAGCTGATGCCGGTCGGCTCGAAGTACAAGCTGTACGTGCCGTCGGAGCTCGCCTACGGCGAGAACGCGCCGGGCCCGATCGGGCCGAACTCGACGCTGATCTTCGAGGTCGAGCTGCTCGGCATCGAGAACCCGGCGGAGAAGCCGGCGGCGGCCGGCGCTGCGAAGCCGGCGACGAAGCCGGCGGCGACGAAGCCGGCGGCGGCGAAGCCGGCCGCGGCGAGCGGCAAGAAGTAAGCGCGACCGCCGCAGGTCGCCCGAAGGCGCGCCGCGAACCGGCGCGCCTTTCGCGTTTTCAGGATCGAGACGATTTTTCGGGCTGCGCTGGAGGAACCGCATGCGCGTGACGATCTTCGGGACCGGCTACGTCGGTCTGGTCACCGGCACCTGCCTCGCCGAGGTCGGCAACGACGTCGTCTGCGTCGACGTCGACGCGGACAAGATCGCGCGGCTCGAGCGCGGCGAGATTCCGATCTACGAGCCGGGCCTCGAGCCGCTGGTCCGCGCGAACCAGGCCGGCGGGCATCTGAAGTTCACGACCGACGCGGCGAGCGCGATCGCGCACGCGCAGGTCATCTTCATCGCGGTCGGCACGCCGCCGGAGGAGGACGGCAGCGCCGACCTCTCGCACGTGCTGAGCGTCGCCGGCACGATCGGCGCGGCGCTGTCGCATTACGTCGTCATCGTCAACAAGTCGACCGTGCCGGTCGGCACCGCCGACGCGGTGCGCAGGACGATCGCCGACGCGATGGCCGCGCGCGGCGCCGATGTCGCGTTCGACGTGGTCTCGAACCCGGAATTCCTCAAGGAAGGCGACGCGGTGCAGGACTGCCTGCGTCCGGACCGCATCGTCATCGGCGCCGACAGCGCGCGCGCGGTCGACGTGCTGAAGGCGCTGTACGCGCCGTTCAACCGCAACCACGAGCGCATCGTGCTGATGGACGTGCGCTCGGCCGAGCTGACCAAGTACGCCGCGAACGCGATGCTCGCGACCAAGATCAGCTTCATGAACGAGATCGCGAACATCGCCGAGCAGGTCGGCGCCGACGTCGAGCACGTGCGCCGCGGCATCGGCGCCGATCCGCGCATCGGCTACCACTTCATCTATCCCGGCGCCGGCTACGGCGGATCGTGCTTTCCGAAGGACGTCAAGGCGCTCGAGCACACCGCGCGCACGCACGCGTACGAGCCGCATCTGCTGAACGCGGTCGAGCGCGTCAACGCGGCGCAGAAGCGCAAGCTGTTCGCGCTGATCGAGCGCCACTTCGGCGCCGACCTGCGCGGCCGCACGATCGCGTTGTGGGGGCTCGCGTTCAAGCCGAACACCGACGACATGCGCGAAGCGCCGAGCCGCACGCTGATCGAGCAGCTCTGGGGCGCCGGCGCGCGCGTGCGCGCGTACGATCCGGAAGCGGCGGGCGAGGCCGCGCGCATCTACGGCGAGCGCGCCGACCTCGTGCTCTGCGACAAGCCGTACGACGCGCTCGACGGGGCCGACGGGCTCGCGATCGTGACCGAATGGAAGGCGTTCCGCAGTCCCGACTTCGAACGCATCCGCAAGCAGCTCAAGGAGCCGGTCGTGTTCGACGGCCGCAACCTCTACGAGCCGAAGAGCGTCGAAGCGGCCGGCGTCGCGTACTACGGCATCGGCCGCGGGCGCAGCATCGCCGCGCGTTGATACCGCGCCGCGGCCGACGCATTCTCCGTCCCGCGCGCTGCGTCACGGTTTGAAAGACCGCGCGCGCTAGGCTGCCCGAAAGCGGCGTCGAGGCGCGGGGGCGGCATGAATGCGGAACCACTGAGCGGCCTCGGCGCCGCTCGCCGGGCGCTCCTGTCCGGCACGATCGCCGCGTCGCGGCCGGCCGGCGCGGCGCCGGGCGGACCGTCGACGAGCGCGCTCGCGCCGCCGTTCGCGGCCTACGTGCTGAGCCGGCTCGGCTTCGGCCCGATGAAGGGCACGCCGTACACGATCGAGCACTTCGTCGCGCTTGGCGCCGACGACGACGCACGGCTGACCGCGTTCGTCGACGAGCAGCTGAACCCGACGCTCGACGCGAACGGCAACGTGAGCGATCCGGAGGTCGACGCGCGCCTCGCGATTCCGGCCTACGAGACGCTGACGAAGTCGTTCGACCAGCTCTGGACCGACTACGAGGTCAACGGCGCGCTTTCCGGGCAGCCGTACGTGCGCGACTATCCGATCCGCGAAGGCGAGCGCGCCGTGTTCGTGCGCGCGATCTATTCGCGCTGGCCGCTGCTCGAGCACCTCGCCGACTTCTGGCACAACCATTTCAACGTCTACGGCTACGACCGCTACGCGGCGCCGACCTGGACGTCGTGGGACCGCGACGTCGTACGCAAGAACATGCTCGGCAACTTCCGCACGATGCTGCAGAAGACGTTCGAGTCGCCGGCGATGCTGTACTTCCTCGACAACTACATCAATCGCGCGCCGAGCTTCAACGAGAACTATGCGCGCGAGATCTGCGAGCTGCACACGCTCGGCGCGATGAACTATCTCGGCCCGGAGCTGCAGCAGAGCCAGGTGCCGCTGATCCCGGCCGGGCAGGACGGCGCCGGCATGCCGGTCGGCTACGTCGACGCGGACGTCTACGAGATGGCGCGCGCGCTGACCGGCTGGACGTTCGGCAACGGCTCGAACGGCACCGCCTACGACGGCCATCCGGCGTTCGTCGCGGCCTGGCACGACATCGGCCAGAAGACCGTCGTCGGCGAGTTCCAGCCGGCCAACACGCCGCCGGCGGACGAGATCGCCGCCTTCCTCGACCGCATCGCCCGGCATCCCGGCACCGGGCGGCACATCGCGACCAAGCTCGCGCAGCGCTTCCTCGGCGACGATCCGCCGCAGGCGGTCGTCGACAACGCCGCGCACGTGTTCTTCCAGAACACC
>DASWOS010000230.1:0-13461 GCA_036398645.1 Dokdonella sp.
ACGATCGGCTTCAAGGGCCGCATGGGCCTCGGCTACGGCATCGCGACCGCCGGCCACGGTACGCCGACGCTGTACGCGGTCGACCGCGGCGTCGACGCGGCGAGCCCGTACGCGTACCTCTACTCGCCGGCGACGGACGACGCCGGCCGCATCGCGGTCAAGGTCAGCACGAGCGACTACGACCACAACGAGATCCGCCTGTTCTCGGCCGACGGCAGCAGCACGCGCATCGCCGCCGATGCGGCGACCGACCCGGCCTCGCCGTTCGCCGCGTTCGACAACGGCCTCGCGCTGAACGACCGCGGCGCGATCGCGGTCGCGCTGCGCCTCGTCGCCGGCAACGTGCGCGCGCTGTACCGCTTCGCGCCGGACGGCGCCGGCGGCGTCGCCGCGACCGAGATCGCGCGCGTCGACGCGGGCGGCACGATCCGCGACATCGAGTCGTTCGCGCCGGCGCTCGCCGACGACGGCTTCGTCGTGTTCCGCGCGAAGGACGCGAACGGCCAGGCGATCTACGCCGGCGACGGCGCGACGCTGCTGCGCATCGTCGGCAAGGGCGACGTCGTCGACACCGACCGCGGCCGCGCGCAGATCGGCCAGCACGTCGACGACCCGTCCGCATGGCCGATCTTCAGCGGCGCGCCGGCGGTCAACGCGCACGGCGACGTCGCGTTCGTCGCCGCGCTGTACCCCGAAGGCGATCCGCAGACCGAATGGGGCACCGGCGTGTTCGTCGCGTACGCCGAGCGCGCGCCGGACGACACGATCTTCGAAGACGGCTTCGAAAGCGCCGCCACGGCCCCAACCGGCCGCGACTAGACGAAGGGACGAGCCGGCGACCGCCGGCGCGCGCGTCGCGGACGCGGTACGCGTCGCCGGCGTGCGGCGCTTTCCTTCCCGAAAGCGCGCTCGACGCGGGATAATCGCGCCCCGTTCTCGCGCGCCTCTCCGATGGCTTTCGTTCCCGGCCAACGCTGGATCTCCAATGCCGAACCCGAGCTCGGTCTCGGTACGGTCGTGCGGCTCGACGGCCGCAACGTGCAGGTGCTGTTCGCGACGGCCGGCGTGCTGCGCCAGTACGCGATGCGCTCGGCGCCGCTCGCGCGCGCGGAGTTCCGCGTCGGCCAGAAGATCGCCGCGCGGAACCAGAGCTTCGTCGTCGAACGCGTCAGCGAGGCGCAGGGCCTGCTGACCTACCACGCCGGCGCGCACGCGCTGCCCGAGTCCGAGCTCGACGACACGCAGCCGCTCTCGCGCGCCGACGAGCGTCTGCTGTCCGCGCGCGTCGACGCGCCGGACCGGTTCGACTTCCGCCTGCAGGCGCTGCGCCGGCGCGCCGACGCGATGCGCTCGCCGGCCTGGGGCGTCGCCAGCGCGCGCGTCGACCTGATCCCGCATCAGCTGCGCGTCGCCGAGATCGTCGCCGCGCGACGGCCGCCGCGCGCGCTGCTCGCCGACGAGGTCGGCCTCGGCAAGACGATCGAAGCCGGCCTGATCCTCGCGCGCCTGCTCGCGAGCGGCCGCGCCGCGCGCGCGCTCGTGCTCGCGCCGGCGAGCCTGACCAGCCAGTGGCTGGTCGAGCTGCTGCGCCGCTTCAATCTCGCGTTCGCGCTGTTCGACGAGGAACGCTGCGAGGCGATCGAGGTCGCCGACGCGGCGCGCAATCCGTTCGAGGACGAGCAATGCGTGATCGCCGACGTCGATTGGCTCGCGGCGTCGCCGCGGCGCGCCGGCCAGGTCGGCGACGCCGAATGGGACGTCGTCGTCGTCGACGAGGCGCACCATCTCGAATGGACGCCGGTTGCGCACTGCGCCGCGTACGCACTGGTCGAGCGCCTCGCCGCGGCGGCGCCGGGGCTGATCCTGCTGACCGCGACGCCGCAGCAGCTCGGCCGCAGCGGCCATTTCGCGCGGCTGCGCCTGCTCGATCCGGCGCGCTACGCGGACCTGGACGCGTTCGACGCCGAGAGCGAGGACTACGTGCGGCTGTCCGCGGCGGCGAACCGCATCGTCGACGCGCAGCCGCTCGCGCCGGACGAGCGCGCGCTGTTCGAGACGCGCTTCCGCGACGACGACGCGCTGTTGCAGTCGCTCGCCGGCTACGGGCGCGACCGCGCCGCGAACGCGGGCGTGCTGCTCGACGCGCTGATCGACCGCCACGGCACCGGCCGCGTGATGTTCCGCAACCGCCGCGCGCAGATCGGCGGATTCCCGCGCCGCATCGCCGAGATCGACGTGCTCGATCCCGCCGAGCTCGACGACGCCGGGCGCCAGCGCCTGCTCGCCGAATTCCACGCCGACGCGCAGACGCAGGCGCCGGCCGGCGAGATCGACTACGCGAGCGATCCGCGTCTGCCGTGGCTGGTCGCGCTGGTCGAGCGCCTCGCCGGCGAGAAGCTGCTGCTGATCTGCCGCAGCCAGGCCAAGGTGCTCGCGCTCGAGGACGCGCTGCGCACGCGGAGCGGCGCGCGGATCGCGCGCTTCCACGAGGGCATGACGATCCTGCAGCGCGACCGCAACGCGGCGTTCTTCGCCGAACTCGACGGCGCGCGCGTGCTGCTCTGCTCCGAGATCGGTTCCGAGGGCCGCAACTTCCAGTTCGCGCATCACCTGGTGCTGTGGGACCTGCCGCTCGACCCGGACCTGCTCGAGCAGCGCATCGGCCGCCTCGACCGCATCGGCCAGCGCCGCGACATCGTGATCCACGCGGCCGCGTTCGCCGGCACTGCGCAGCACGCGCTGCTGCGCTGGTACGTCGAAGGGCTCGACGCGCTGCAGAGCAGCCCGGCCGACGGCCGCGAGATCCTGCGCCGCTTCGGCGCGCGCGTGCTCGCCGAGGCCGAGCGCCACGCGCTCGGCGGCGAAGCCGCCGACGCCGAGCTCGACTCGCTGATCGCCGAGACGCTGGCCGCGCATCGCGAGCTGTCCGAGCTCGTCAATGCCGGGCGCGACCGCCTGCTCGAGCTCGCGACCGAGCGCCAGGCGCGCGAGCAGGCGCTCGCCGCCGCGCTCGCCGAGCAGGACGCCGACGCCGGCGCCGACGAGTTCGCGCTTGCGCTGTTCGAGCAGTTCGGCGTCGACGCCGAGCAGACCGGCCCGCGCACCTACGTGCTCGACCCGGAGTATCTGAGCACCGACGGCTTTCCGGGCCTGAAGGACGGCCCGCAGCAGGTCACGTTCGACCGCGCGACCGCGCTCGCGCGCGAGGAGCTGCCGCTGCTCAGGCTCGACCACCCGATCGTGCAGGGCGCGCTCGACCTGCTGCTCGAGAGCGAGCAAGGCAACGCGGCACTGCTCGTCGACGCGGCGCTGCCGCCGCGCACGGCGCTGCTCGAATGCGTGTTCGCGCTCGAGTGCGTCGCCGACCGCGCGCTGAACGTCGGCCGCTTCCTGCCGCCGCTGCCGCTGCGCACGGTCGTCGACACGCGCCTCGCCGTACGCGCGGACTACGTGCCCGGCGCGGCCGCGCTCGCGCGCGCGAAGGAGCAGCCGCTCGACGCCGCGCGCTATCGCCCGCTGCTCGCGAAGCTCGTGCCGCCGATGCTCGCCGCGTGCGAGACCGAGGCGCGCCGCCTCGCCGCGCAGGAGGTCGGCGCCGCGCTCGCCGAGGCCGAGCGCCGGCTCGGCGCCGAGCGCGCGCGGCTCGAAGCGCTCGCGCAGATCAACGCGTCGGTGCAGCCGCGCGAGATCGAGGCCGTCGCCGCCGAGCTCGACGCGCTGCGCGCGGCGCTCGCCGCCGCCGCACCGCGGCTCGACGCGCTGCGCTTCGTGTTCAGCGCGGACGTCGCCGCGCGCTAGGTGATCGACGTTCCGCCGCGCGGCGTGAGCACGCCTCGGCTCGGCGATCTCGCGCAAGCGCCGAGGCGCCCGACCGCAGCGCTCCGGCTCCGCGAGGGCCGCTTGCTCGTATCGGCCGGCGATCCGCACGCTGTATACGTCGACGTGCCGCCGCCCGCGAGCGCGCCGATGCCGATGCCGCGGGATTCCCGAATCAGGCGTCCGCGGCCGCCGGCCGGCGATCGCGCACCGATACGTTTCGTGCGGCCCCGGCGGCGCGTCTGCGCCTCCCGATCACGGGGCCTGTTGCCGCCGTGGACGTGTCGTTCGGCGACGAGCGCGGCGGCCGAGCCGCACGGGGCGCGAAGCGGCGGCCACCGGGAACGTCGGGCGCCGTGCGCCTTCAGGCCGCCTTCGGCCGCTTCGTCAGCAGCGCGAGCACGGCGGCGAGCCGGTCGCGCATCTCGCGGCGATCGACGATCAGGTCGATCGCGCCGTGCTCCTTCAGGAACTCCGAGCGTTGGAAGCCTTCCGGCAGCGTCTCGCGCACGGTCTGCTCGATGACGCGCGGGCCGGCGAAGCCGATCAGCGCCTTCGGCTCGGCGACGTTCAGGTCGCCGAGCATGCCGAGGCTCGCCGACACGCCGCCGGTGGTCGGATGCGTCAGCACGCTGACGTACGGCACGCCGGCGTCGCGCAGCCGCGCGAGCGCGGCCGAAGTCTTCGCCATCTGCATCAGCGAGAACAGGCCTTCCTGCATGCGCGCGCCGCCGGTCGCCGAGAAGCAGACCAGCGGCATGCGCTCGGCCAGCGCGAGCTCGGCGCCGCGCGTGAACTTCTCGCCGACGACCGAACCCATCGAGCCGCCCATGTAGGCGAACTCGAACGCGCAGGCGACCAGCGGCTGCGACTTCAGCGTGCCGCGCATCGCGATCAGCGCGTCCTTCTCGCCGGTCTGCTTCTGCGCGGCCGCGATGCGGTCGCGATAGCGCTTCGAATCGCGGAACTTCAGCGGATCGATCGGCTCGAGATTCGCGAACAGCTCCTCGCCGCTGCCTTCGTCGAGAAACGCGGCGAGCCGCGCGCGCGCGCGGATCGAGTGATGGTGGCCGCACTTCGGACAGACCATCAGCGCGGCCTCGAGCTCCGGCCGGTACAGCACCGCGCCGCAGCCCTCGCATTTCTCCCAGAGCCCTTCCGGCACCTTGCCCTTGCCGGCGGCGGTCGTGCGCGTACGGGGGCCGACGAGTTTCTGCAACCAGTTCATGTTTTTTCCCGTGGTCGTCGTCCGCGACGACGAAGATCCGAGCGGCGTCCGTGCCGGAATTTTCAACGACGCCGGCGCGGTCCGCGACGCCGAAGATCGCGCCGGCAGCCGCGCCGGACGTCGGACCGGTCCGTCACGGCGACGGCGCGTCGAGCGCGGCGCGGATCGGCGCGAGGAAGTCGCGCGCGCGGACGCAGGCGTCCGCGCCGTCCGCGGCGCCGGCGAGGCGCTCGACGAGCGCGCTGCCGACGACGACCGCGTCGGCGAACGCGCCGATCGCGGCGGCCGACGCGGCGTCGCGGACGCCGAAGCCGACCGCGATCGGCGTCGTCGCGTCGCGCTTGACGCGCTCGACGCGCGCGCGCACGTCGTCGAGGCTCAGCCGGTTCGCGCCGGTGATGCCGGCGAACGAAACATAGTACAGGAATCCCGCCGCGGCCTCGCAGACGCGCGCGAGCCGCGCGTCGGTCGTCGTCGGCGCGGCGAGCAGGATCTGATGCAGGCCGGCCGCGCGCAACGGCGCGGCCGCGTCGAGCTCCTCGACCGGACAATCGACCAGCAGCACGCCGTCGGCGCCGGCCGCGACCGCGTCCTGCGCGAAGCGCGCGGGACCGTGGATCTCGACCGGGTTCAGATAGCCCATCAGCACGACCGGCGTCGTCGCGTCGGTGCGGCGGAACTCGCCGACCCACTCGAAGATGCGCGCGAGGCCGACGCCGTTCGCGAGCGCACGCTCGCTCGCGTGCTGGATCACCGGGCCGTCGGCCATCGGGTCCGAGAACGGCACGCCGAGCTCGATCAGGTCCGCGCCGGCGTCGACGAGCGCGCGCATGATCGCGACGGTCGCGTCCGGCCGCGGATCGCCGGCGGTCACGAACGGGATCAGGCCGATGCGGCCGCGCGCCTTCAGTTCGGCGAAACGTGCGTCGATGCGGTTCACGGCGAACCGCCCGCTTCGGTCCGCGCGCGGGCACGACGTACGCCGCCCGCCCGAGCCGATCGGCGCGAAAGAATCTCGGCGCCGGTGCAACCGCCGCGCGATCGCCGCGAGCGACGCACAGCGTTCACAGCGCGAGGCCCTCGCGCGCCGCGATCGTGTGCACGTCCTTGTCGCCGCGGCCGGACAGGTTGCACAGGATCAGCCGATCGCTCGGCAGCTCGCGCGCGAGCTTGATCGCCTGCGCGACCGCATGGCTCGACTCGAGCGCGGCGAGGATGCCTTCGCTGCGCGCGAGCTCGTGGAACGCGGCGAGCGCCTCGTCGTCGGTCACGCCGACGTAGGTGGCGCGGCCGGAGTCCTTCAGGAACGCGTGCTCGGGGCCGACGCCGGGATAGTCGAGACCGGCCGAGACCGAATGCGTCTCGGTGATCTGGCCGTCGTCGTCGCAGAGCACGTAGGTGCGGTTGCCGTGCAGCACGCCGGGACGGCCGGCCGCGAGCGACGCCGCGTGGCGCCCGCTCGCGATGCCCTCGCCGGCCGCCTCGGCGCCCCACAACGCGACGGCGCGGTCGTTCAGGAACGCGTGGAACAGGCCGATCGCGTTCGAGCCGCCGCCGACGCAGGCGACCAGCGCGTCCGGCAGGCGACCGTACCGCTCCAGCATCTGCGCGCGCGCCTCGCGGCCGACGACCGCGTTGAAGTCGCGCACCATGCGCGGATACGGATGCGGGCCGGCGACCGTGCCGATGATGTAGAACGTGTCGGCGACGTTGGTGACCCAGTCGCGCATCGCCTCGTTCAGCGCGTCCTTCAGCGTCTTCGACCCGGACGTGACCGGCACGACCTCGGCGCCGAGCAGTTGCATGCGGTAGACGTTGATCTTCTGCCGCTCGATGTCGGTCGCGCCCATGTAGACGACGCAGTCGAGACCGAAGCGCGCGCAGACGGTCGCGGTCGCGACGCCGTGCTGGCCGGCGCCGGTCTCGGCGATGACGCGGCGCTTGCCCATGTGGCGCGCGACGAGCGCCTGCCCGATCGTGTTGTTGATCTTGTGCGCGCCGGTGTGGTTCAGGTCCTCGCGCTTCAACAGGATCTGCGCGCCGCCGATCTTCTTCGACAGCCGCTCGGCGTGGTAGATCGGCGACGGCCGGCCGACGTAGTGCGCGAGGTCGCGCTCGAGCTCGGCGACGAACGCCGGGTCCGCGCGCAGCGCGTCGTAGGCGCGCGCGAGCTCGGCGAGCGGCGCGATCAGCGTCTCGGCGACGTAGGAGCCGCCGTAGTCGCCGAAGCGGCCGCGCGCGTCGGGGTACGCGAGATAGTCTTCGATCCTGCTCATCGTTCGGTTCGGGCGGAGGGGCGGCATTGAAGCACGAGCAGCCGCCGCGTGCGAACCGGCCGGCGCGCCGCGTGCGCGCTCACGGATCGGCTGCGGCCGCGCGCTCGGCGTCGGCGGCGCGCACGGCGGCGACGAACGCGCGCATCTTCGCCGCGTCCTTGACGCCGGGCGCGAGCTCGATGCCGCTCGACACGTCGACCGCGTAAGGCCGCGCGAGCGCGATCGCCTGCGCGACGTTGTGCGCGTCGAGGCCGCCGGCGAGCACGAGCGGGCGGCGCAGACGCCGCGCGCGCGTCCAGTCGAACGGCGTGCCGCTGCCGCCGGGCGCGCCGGCCGCGTGGCCGTCGAGCACGAAGCCGAGCGCGTCCGCGTAGCGCGCCGCGTACGCGCCGGCGTCGTCGACCGACGCCATCGGCACGGCCTTGAGGTACGGCCGCGCGAAGCTCGCGACGTAGTCGGGCGCCTCGTCGCCGTGGAACTGCAGCAGGTCCGGCTGCATGCCGGCGACGACCTCCTCGACCCAGGCCGGCTCGTCGTCCATGAACAGCGCGACCGCGGCGACGAACGGCGGCAGCGCGCGGCGCAGCGCGCGCGCCTGCGCGGGGCCGACGAAGCGCCGGCTGCGCCGCGTCGACACAAAGCCGATCGCGTCGACGCCGAGCGCGACCGCCGCGTCGACGTCGGCCGCGCGCGTCAGCCCGCAGAACTTGATCCGCGTCCTCATCGCGTGACCTCGTCCGGCAGGTTCCATTGCGCCGGATAGCGCGGCCCGACGAAGGTCAGCCCCGACGCCGGCGCGGTCGGTCCGGCACGGCCGCGGTCGCGCCCGGCGAGCAGCTCCGCGAGCCATTCCGGCGCACGCTCGCCGCGTCCGACCGGCAGCAGCGAGCCGACGATGTTGCGCACCATGTGGTGCAGGAACGCGTTCGCCTCGATCTCGATCGCGACCTCGTCGCCGTCGCGCGCGATCGCGATCTCGCGCACGTCGCGAACCGGCGAGTTCGCCTGGCACGCGGCGGTGCGGAACGCGCTGAAATCGTGCTCGCCGATCAGCGCGCCGGCGGCGCGGCGCATCGCGTCGACGTCGAGCGGCACGCGCTCCCAGGTGACGAAGCGTGCGCGCAGCGCGGTGCGGACCGCGCGGTTCTGGATCACGTAGCGGTAGCGCCGCGCGCGCGCGGCGAAGCGCGCGTGGAAGCGCTCGGCGACCGGGCATGCCCACAGCACGGCGGCGTCCGGCCCGAGCCGAGAGTTCGCGCCGAGCACCCAGGCGCGCAGGCTGCGCTCGGCCGAGGTGTCGAAATGCACGACCTGGCAGCGCGCGTGCACGCCGGCGTCGGTGCGTCCGGCGCAGGCGACCTCGACCGGGTGCGCGGCGACGAACGACAGCGCGGCTTCGAGCTCGGCTTGCACGCTGCGTCCGTGCGCGAGGCGCTGCCAGCCGAGGAAGCCGGTGCCGTCGTATTCGAGACCGAGAGCGAGACGCATGATTTTCGCGAAGGCGAGGCGCGCGACGCGGCGCCGGTGACGCGCGGTGCGAAGCGTCGCGCCGCGGCGACGGTGCGCGCCCGCGCGGGTCCGCGCCGCGGCGGCCGGCGGACGCCGGCGCGTCAGCGGATCTCGGCCATCAGCCGGTGCGCCTCGGCCTTCTGCACCTCGCTGCCCTCGGCGACGACTTCCTCGAGCATCGAGCGCGCGCCCTCGGGGTCGCCCATGTCCATGTACGCCTTGGCGAGGTCGAGCTTCGTGCCGACCGCGTCCTCGCCGGCGAAGTAGTCGTCGTCGAGGCGTGCGGCCGGCGCCGATGCGGGCGCGTCGTCGACGTCGCGCTCGGCCGCCGGTGCGGCGGCGGCCGGCGCCGCCGCCGGCGGCGACACGTCGAAGTCGAGCGGCGGCAGGTCGAAGTCGAAGCCGTCGTCCGCATGCGCCGCGGCGGCGGCCGGCGAGCTCGATGCGGCCGGAGCGGGCGGAACGTCGTCGAGGTCGAAGCCGAACTCGTGTTCCGCGACCGGCGCGTCGGACGCGTGCGCCGACGGGACCGGTTCGGCGTGCGCCGACGGCGGCTCGTCGTCGAAGCGCGGGACGCCGAACGCCGCCTCGTGCGCCGCGGCCGCGGCAGCCGCGGCGCGCACTTCGCCGTGATGCGGCACGCTCGCGAACAGCGGGTCGTGCGGCGCGAGCTCGCGCCCCATCGCTTGTGCTTCGAGCCATTCCGGCTGCTCGGGATCGACGACGTGCGCGTGCATCGCCCTGGCCGCGTCCTCGAACTTGTCGACGTCGCGCTCGGCGTAATAGAGGCTCAGCAGCTCGAGATGCAGGCCGACGTTGTCCGGCTCGCGCTCGATCTGCTCGCGAAGCTGCGCTTCCTCGGAGCCGGAGCCGAGCGCCGTGGCGGACGCGTCGAGCGGCGCGTCGCCGAACACGTCGGCGATCGAGCCGCGCGTGGCCGCGGTGGGCGCGGCATTGCGGCGGCGCAGGCCGATCAGGCCGAGCAGCAGGATCACCGCGGCGATCGCGAGCGCGGCCGGCAGGAACCACGGCTGCTCGTACCACGCCGGCGTCGCGCGGCGCAGCGGCGGCGCTTTCGCCGCGGCCGGCTTCGGCGAGGCCGCGGTCGGTGCCGGAGCCGGCGGTGCCGCTGCTGCGGTGGCGGCAGCGGTGGCGGCGGCCTCCGCGGCGGCCGGCGGCGGCGTGCCGGCGGCGCCGGCCGCCGGCGCGGACGGCGTCGAGCTCGACGGCGGCGTCGACGACGTGGCCGACGAAGCCGCCGGCGGCGCGGACGGCGCAGCCGTGACGCTCGCCGCCGACGCGTCCGACGGCGGCGTGGCGGTCGCCGCGGACGGCGCGGCGCTGCCGTTGCCGGCGTTGCCCCAGACGTCCTGCTTGCTGATCGTGTCCGTCGCGGCCGGCGCGGCGCCGGCCGGCTTCGCGGCGGCCGCGGCGGGCTGCGCCTGCAACTGCGCGAGCTTCTGCTGCAGCTCGGCGATCTCGGCATCCTTCAGCGAGATCAACCGGTCGTTCTTGCCCTTGAGGTCCTCGAGCGCCTGGACGCGCGACTTCAGCTCGCCGGCCTCCTGTTCGCGCGCGGTCAGCGCCTCCTTCGTGCGCGCGAGCTCGGCGCGCAGCTCGGTGCCGCCGGAGCCGCTGCTGCCGGCGCCGGCGCCGGGCCGGTCCGCCATCGCGACGCTGTCCTTGCCGGCTTTCGGCGGCACCAGCTCGAGACGTTCGCCGGACGCGGCCGCGCCGCCGGATGCGGGCGGCGCCGCGCCGCGCGGCGACGCCGCGGCGGGGCTCGCGCTCGCGCCGCCGCCGTCGGCGACGAGCGTCGGGCTCGCGGCGTGCACGCCGCGCCAGTCGTCGACCTGCTCGCGCACCTGCGCCGCGGCGTCGCTCGCCGAGGCGACCGCGCGGATCTCCTCGGCCGACGGGATGCGCAGGATCGCGCCGCGCTTCAGCGCGTTGACGTTGTCCTTGTAGAACGCGTTCGGATTGCTCCGCAGCAGCGCGAGCATCATCTGGTTCAGGTTCGTGCGCTCGTCCGGACGTTCGGCGCGCGCGATCTGCAGCAGCGTCTCGCCGGCGGCGACCGGTCCGTACTGGCCGGACACGACCTTGCGCGGCGTCGCCGGCGTGGCCGGCGGCGCGGCCGCAGCCGGCGTGCGCGCGGGTGCGGGCGCGCCCGGCGGACGCTCGCGATGCACGAGCGTGACCGAGCCCGGCGACGCCGGCGCCGGGCTCGGCGCCGGCACGGCCGCCGTGCGCGTCGCCGGCGCGGTGACCGGCGGATCGAGCAGCACCGTGTACTCGCGCAGCACGCGGCCCTTCGGCCAGTTCGCCTCGAGCAGGAAGTCGAGGAACGCCTGCCGGATCGGCTCCTTGCTGGTGACCTTGATGACGACGTCGCCCTTCGCACGCTTGACCACCGCGAAGTCGAGCGGCACGGTCAGGCGCGCGCGGCTCAGGCCGACGCGCTCGAAGTCCTCGGCGTCGGCGAGGCTCGCGACCAGGCCCTCGGCCTCGCCGGCGCCGCCTTCGATGACCGGAATCTCCGCGTCGAGCGGCTGGTTCAGCCGCGAGTTGACGTGCACGGGACCGAGGCCGAGCGCCCACGCCTGGGCACCTCCGAGCGCGAGCGCAATCGCAAGCGGCCGTTGCAGCGATCGTTTCATCTGACGTGTCCCCCGAGGCGTGGAGCGAGCGAGCGAGCCGATCTCGAAAGCGGCTTATAACACAATCGTAACTCGCCGGTCTGCTGACGAAATCTCACCCGCGGACGCGTCCCGAACCGGGCCTCGCGACCGCCCGGCGAAGCGGCTACAGGTAGCTTTCGACGAGCAGCTCGGCGACCTGCACCGCGTTCAGCGCGGCGCCCTTGCGGATGTTGTCGGCGACGATCCAGAGGTCGAGTCCGCGCGGATGCGAGATGTCCTCGCGGATGCGCCCGACGAACACCGGGTCCTTTCCGGCCGCGTGCGACACCGGTGTCGGATAGCCGCCCGGCTTGCGCTCGTCGACGACGACGACGCCGGGCGCCCGCGCGAGCAGCTCGCGCGCGGCCTCGGCGCTGATCTTCTCGCGCGTCTCGACGTGCACGGCCTCGGAATGGCCGTAGAACACCGGCACGCGCACCGCGGTCGGATTCACCTGGATCGACGCATCCTCGAGGATCTTGCGCGTCTCCCAGACCATCTTCATTTCTTCCTTCGTGTAGCCGTTCGGCTGGAAGTCGTCGATCTGCGGAATCAGGTTGAACGCGATCTGCGCCTGGAAGCGCTTCGGCTCGACGTCCTGGAAGTTCAGCAGCGCCGCGGTCTGGCGGCCGAGCTCCTCGGCGCCGGAGCGGCCCGCGCCGGACACCGACTGGTAGGTCGCGACGTTGATGCGCTCGATGCCGACCGCGCGGTGGATCGGCGCGAGCGCGACGAGCATCTGCATCGTCGAGCAGTTCGGGTTCGCGATGATGCCGTGGCGCGCGTACTCGGCGATCGCGTGCGGGTTGACCTCGGCGACGACGAGCGGGATGTCGTCGCGGTAGCGGAACTCCGACGTGTTGTCGACGACGACCGCGCCGGCCGCGGCCGCGCGCGGCGCGTGCTCGCGCGAGACCGCCGCGCCGGCCGAGAAGAACGCGATGTCGACGCCGTTGAAATCGTAGCCGGCGAGGTCGCGCACGCCGAGCTCGCGGTTGCCGAACGTGACGGTGCCGCCGGCCGAGCGCGCGCTCGCGAGCGGCACGAGCTCGGCGATCGGGAACTTGCGCTCGGCGAGGATCGCGAGCAGCGTCTCGCCGACGGCGCCGGTCGCGCCGACCATCGCGACGGTGTAGTTCGTGTTCTTGCTCATAGGGCTCGGGGGCTCGCCAGGGAAACGGAAGACGGAAACGGGCGCGGCGCGGCGCCGCGTCACTTCGCGCGCGCGCGGATCGCGTTCGGCGGCCGGCCCGCGTGCGGGCCGCGGCCGAGCGCGGCGATCAGATTGTCGATCGCGAGAGCGACCATCGCGCGGCGCGTCGAGGTGCTCGCGCTGGCGATGTGCGGCGTCAGCACGACGTTGTCGAGCGCGAGCAGCGACGGCGCGAGCGCCGGCTCGTTCTCGTAGACGTCGAGCGCGGCGCCGCGCAGGCGGCCGGCCTTCAGCGCGTCGGCGAGCGCGTCGTCGTCGACGACGCCGCCGCGCGCGACGTTGACGAGGATCGCGCCGGGCTTCATCGCGGCGAGCTCGCGCGCGCCGATCGCGTGGCGGCTCTCGGCGGTGAACGGCAGCGCGAGCACGAGGAAGTCCGCGCGGCGCAGCAGCTCGTCGCGCGCGACGTACTCGGCGCGGCACGCGCGCTCGACGTCCGCGTCGAGCCGCGAGCGGTTGTGGTAGACGACCGTCATCTCGAAGCCGGCCGCGCGCCGCGCGATCGCCTGGCCGATGCGGCCCATGCCGAGCACGCCGAGCGTCGCGCCGTGCACGTCGGCGCCGAGCAGCAGACGGTACGACGGCTTGGTCCAGTGCCCGGCGCGCACGTAGCGCTCGGCCTCGCCGACGCGCCGCGCGGCCGCAAGCAGCAGCGCCCAGGCGAAGTCGGCGACCGCTTCGTCGAGCACGTCGGGCGTGTTCGTCGCGACGATGCCGCGCGCGGACAGCGCGGCGAGA
>DASWOS010000231.1:0-1544 GCA_036398645.1 Dokdonella sp.
TCGGCGTCGACGTCTCTGCCGCGATGCTCGACAAGGCGCGCGCCCTGGGCGTCTACGACCGGCTCGTGCAGGCCGACGGCGCCGCCTTCCTGCGCGACGACGGCGCGCGCTTCGACCTGCTCGTCGCCGCCGATGTCTTCATCTACGTCGGCGCGCTCGAGCCGGTGTTCGATGCGGCCGACGTCGCGATGGCGCGCGGCACGATGTGCTTCTCGGTCGAGCGCTGCGCCGACGCGCTCGACTTCGTCCTCCAGCCGAGCCTGCGCTACGCGCACTCCGAGGCCTACCTGCAGCGGCTCGCGGCCGCGCACGGCTACCGGATCCTGGCGATGGACGAAGCGGCCGTGCGCGAGGACCAGAAGGCCGCGGTCGCCGGCCTCTACGTCTGCCTGACGCGCTAGGCCGCTGCGCCTTTCGCGCTCACCCGCGCCCGCCGCCGCCCGCGCTCAGCTCGGCCCAGTCGAGCTCCTGCATCAGGACGCGAAAGGCGTCGTCGCCGATCACCTCGGTGTCGCGCAGCTCGACCGCGCGCTGGCGCGCCACCGCGATCGCGCTGCGCCGGAGCGGCCCGCCGGGCACCTCGTCGATCGGCGCGTCCTGCGCGTGGCTGCCGTTCAGCTCCACGACCGCCGCGTACTCCTTGCGCAGCAGCTTGCCGGCGAGCGTGTCGTCGTCCTTGATCGCGGCGAGCAGCGCGCCGTAGGCCTCGGTGCGGCCGAGGCGGACCTCGTCCTTCACCGTGTCGTCCTCGGTGAGGCCGGCGCGTCGCACCAGCGGCTTCAGCGTCAGCCCCTGCAGCACGAGCGTGCCGAGGACGACGGCGAAGGCGCACAGGAGGATCAGGTCGCGGTGCGGGAAGGGCGAGCCGTCCGGCAGCGCTTCCGGAATGGCGAACGCGGCCGCGAGCGTGACGATGCCGCGCATGCCGGCCCAGCCGACGACGAGGCCGCCGCCGACCGTCTGCGCCGGCGACTTGGCGTCGCGCGAATGGCGCATGCGCAGCACCACGCCGTACGACATGACCCAGAAGAAGCGCGCCGCGATCGTCACCGCGAGCACGACGGCCGCGACGACGAGCGCGTCGCTGCGGCCGCCGCCAGTGTCGAGGCGCTGCCAGATCGGCCGCAGCTGCATGCCGATCAGCACGAAGGCGAACGCGTTGAGGACGAAGACGACGCTCTCCCACACGGCGAAGATCGGCACGCGCATGCGCGCCGGCATCCGCGTGCCGCTGCGGCGCGCCGTCGTCATCGCGAACGCGACCATCGTCAGGATGCCCGAGAGGCCGACCGCTTCCGCCGCGATCCAGACGCCGAAGGTGAACGAGAACTGGACGATGAGCGAGGTCGGCACGTCGTCGAGTCGGCCGATCACCGGCGTCAGCAGGAACGCGCAGGCGATGCCTGCCGCGATGCTGCCGAAGACGGTGAGCAGGAGCACCGGTGCGAAGCTCGCGAAGCCCAGGTGGCCGGCCATCGCGGCCATGATCGCGAGCCGGTAGACGAGCAGGGCGCTCGCATCGTTGAGCAGGCTCTCGCCCTCGA
>DASWOS010000232.1:0-10295 GCA_036398645.1 Dokdonella sp.
CTGCTGGTGACGTCGGTGTTCTTCCGCTGCGCGCCGTCGCCCTGGTTCGTCGACCTCGCCGGGCCCGCGATGAACGCGCTCGTCGCCGCCGCGATGCTGGCGCTGCTCGCCTCGCGCGTGCGCATGGCGCCGTCGTGGCGATCGCTGTGCGTTCTCGTGTTCGCGTTCGACGGCTGCTGGGCGGCCGGCTATGCGATCTACAGCGCGGCGTCGCTGCAGGGCGATCTCGCCTTTCCGATGCGGGCGGTCGCCGCGTCGTCGGCAGTGCCGCTTCGCTTCGCGTTCGCCGGCGCCGGCCTGCTCGCGTACGTCGCGGTCACGCGTACGTCGATGCGGCGGCTGCCGGCCGGCGTCCCGATCGTCGCCGCCTGCGCCGCCGCGATCGCGCTCGCCTGCGTCGCCGCGGCGTGCTTCGAAGCGGCGCTCGCCGTCTCGTTGCGCGAAGGATTGCAGGAAGGCGTCGGCGCGACGCTCGGCCTGCTGCTCGCCGCGCGTCGCGGCGCGATGCGGCCGCCGGCGGCGGACGGCGCGGCGCTGGAGTGGTCGCCGCGCTGGCCGCTCGCGGCGATCGTGCTCGTCGCCGCATTCGTCAGCGTGCTCGGCCGCGGCCTCGGCGACGCGTCGGCGCTCGACGCGCACGCCGTGCGGAGTTCGCGATGAGCGCACCGCTCGCACTGTTCGGCGGCACGTTCGATCCGATCCACAACGCGCACCTGCGCGTCGCCTGGGAGGCCGCCGAGTTCCTCGACGCCGAAGTGCGGCTGCTGCCGGCGAACGTGCCGCCGCACCGCGCGCAGCCGGTCGCGAGCGCGGCGCAGCGCGCCGCGCTCGTGCAGGCCGCGCTGGCCGGCCAGCGCCGGCTGACGCTCGATGCGCGCGAGCTGCGCCGCGACGGACCTTCGTACACGGTCGACACGCTGCTCGAGCTGCGTGCCGAGGTCGGCGCGGCGCGTCCGCTCGTGCTGCTGATCGGCGCCGACGCGTTCGCCGGCCTGCCGAGCTGGCACCGCTGGAAGGAGCTGTTCGAGCTCGCGCACGTCGGCGTGCTGACGCGGCCCGGTCTCGGCGACGCGCTGCCGACCGAGCTGCGCACGAAGATCGCCTCGCGCCGCTGCACGGACCCGCGCTTCCTGCGCGAGGCGCCGGCCGGGCGCGTCATCGCGATCGCGGTCACGCCGCTCGAGATCTCCGCGAGCGCGATCCGCGAGCTGCTCGCGCAGGGCCGCGAGCCGCGCTGGCTCGTGCCGGACGCCGCGTTCGCGACGCCGGAGCTGCTCGCGGCGTATCGCGCGCCGGCCCGCGATCAGCCGTAGCGGGCCGCCTGCGGCGATCGCGCCGGCGTCGGCGCCGGAGGCGGAGGCGGTATGCGCGGCGCGTCGTCCGTCGACGACGGGCCCGCGAACGCGCCGGCTTCGTGCGCCGGCGCGAGCGTCAGGATGCCGCGGCGGAACAGGCCGTGCGCCGCCTCCAGCGCCTGCATGTGTTCGCCGTCGAGATCGGCGCAGGCGCGGCCGAGCAGCGAATCGACCGCGGCGACTTCGGCCGCGCCGAGAACGGCGTTGGCGTAATCGTTGAGGCAGCGTCCCGTCGACAGGTCCAGGCGCCGAACCAGCGGGCTCAAGGCGACGACGAGCGCGTCGAATTCGAGTGCGCGCGGGCGCGACCGTGCCGCGCGCGCGAGCGCGGCGTCGAGGCTGCGCGCGAACGCCTCGCGCGACCACGTCGTGCGAATGGTCGCCGCGCCGCGCGTGCAGCTCGCCTGCACCGCCGCGGGTCGCGCCAGGTCCGTGTGGATGCGTTCGGCGACGCCGCGGTAGGCGCTCGCGTCGACGACCTCGCCGGCCATCTCGAACGTTTCGTCGACGACGATGCCGTGGTCGGGCGGCAGCAGATGGCGATTGTTGCCGATACCGTTGGTGTAGACCGGACAGCCGTTGAAGACCGATTCGAGCACGTAGAATCCGAACGGCTCCGGGAAGCGGTTGTAGGCGAGGCCGAAGCGACATGCGCGCATGACCTCGAACAACGCGCGCTGCTTCAGGTACGGCACGAGCACGAAGAAGTCCTCGCAGCGCAAACCGGCCGGGGCCAGCATCGCATTGATCGCGCCGCGCCGCTCGGCGTCCAGCGCCTCGGCCGAGAGCAGCAGCTTGACCGGCGGCGTGCCGTGCCGGCGAGCGAGGCCGTTCAGCCCGTACAGGATGCTCAGCGTCGCCATCACGTCGTGCTTGCGCGCCTGCAGTGCGTGCCCGACGATCGCCGGGCCTTCGAGCACGCGCGCGACGGCGGTCGGGATCTCGGCGCCGTCCGTGAATGCCGGGCTCGGCGAATCGGTAAGGCACGGCACCGGCAACGCGACGTCGGTGACCGCATCGAACGCGCGCGCATCGAGGCAGCGACGCCCGCGCCAGTCCGGAAACGCGAGCAGAGCGCGCAGCACGCGGGCGAGATACGGCGAGTTCGCGCAGTGCAGGTCGATCTCGGGATTCGTCATCCAGGCGCCGGCGCCGTAGGCGAGGCCGTGGTAGAGGACGACGTTCCGGTGGGCCCAGCGCCGGCTCGGCGTGCGAAGCGCGGCACCGGCGTCGTCGTAGAGAGCCACGTCCGTCGGTCCGCGCATCAGCTCCGCCGCGTGGACGCTCGCGAGCGCGAACGGCAGCGCCGCTTCCTCGGCGCGCGCGTTCGACGGAATGCGCAGAGAGCGCGTCACCCAGCCGCCGCGCCGCAGCAGCGCTGCGATCGAGCCGTTGACGTAGGCGACCGAACCTTGCGCGGCGGCGTCGGTGCGGCTCAGCACGAGCGAGATCGAACCTGGCATGGAGAAGCGCAAATCCTTCGCGCGGACGCGGCGAGCCGTATCCTACGAATAACGTCGTACGAGGCTATGTGTCATAAGTCACGACGCCGTCGCGCGGAGGCGCCGGCACCGTCGAGCCGGAAGCGTGCGCCGCTTCGACGCGTGGTGTGCCGAAGCGGCGGACATTTCGCTCGGCATCGGATGCGCGACCGGGCGGAAAGGTTGCAGCGGCGCTGATCGCGCAGGGCGACGCGATCCCGCCTCGACGACGCGCATCACGCGCTCGCCGCTCCACGCCGCCTCGTCGCCGCCGAAGCGTGCTCCTACACGCGTGGCCGTCGTGCATTCGCTGTGGCAGCCGGCTTCAGCCGCGATGCTCGAACGCCGCATCGGCCCGTTCGCCGCCGAAGCGTGCCCCTGCACGCGCGCGCCGTCGTGCGTTCGCTGTAGCAGCCGGCTTCAGCCGCGACCCGTCGCACGCCGCCGATCAGTGCGTTGATGGGTGCGCGAGCCGCGCGTCGTCGGCACGGAAGATCAGGTGCCGCACGGCGCAGTTGCGTTGCGTCCCCTCGAAGCGGGTCGCCGCCCGCGTGGCCGCCGTCGCGAACGCCCGCAGGCTGGCGCCTACCGTGCTGGCGGCCACTCTGATCAGATTCCTGCGGCCGCGCGGCGTGCGCACCGCATCCGCGGAGGACAGCCGCCGCGACGTCACGGTCGAGACCGTGCGCCCCTACGGAAAGCCGGCCGCCATGGTCTTCAAGGGCAAACGTTCGAGCGGTAAGGGTACGTTGTACGACTACGTCGTCGAATTCGGCCCCGGCGTGTCCATGCCGTACGCGATACGGCTCGAAGCGGACGGCAAGATCGCCGGTTTCGCGCTCGACTGAGCGGATCGCAAGGCGCCGGCGTCGGCTCGTGCGTCGAACCTGGCCATTTTTCGGAGTCGAGGCATCGCTCGTCTGGCTTGCACATGCTTGTCTGATAGTAGTCGCCCGGACGAGCGCGACCATGCCCGTCGACCAGGCTTCGAAGCACTGGGCGATGCGAGTGCGGAACGGCCCGATCTGCTGTCGGAGCGAACGGACAGCCGCTCGGCCAGCCGTGCGAAGCGGACGTGGCCGGAGGCCGGCCCGAGCCGCGCTACGCCCGAAGCTAGCGCCTCGGCTTCTTCGGCGGCGGACGCCGGGGCCGCTCGAAACCGTCTTGCGGCGTGTGGCGGAACGGCGGCGGTCCGCTGCGCGGACCCGCGTGTTCGGGCGGCTCGCTGCCGCGCGTGATGCGCAGTTGCTGGCCGGAGACCCAGACCTTCTTCAGATGCTTGAAGATCTCCTGCGGCATGCCCGCGGGCAGGTCGACGAGGCTGTGATCGTCGCGAATGTCGACGCGGCCGATGTGCTTCGAGTCGAGTCCGGCCTCGTTCGCGATCGCGCCGACGATGTTGGCGGGCTTCGCGCCGTGCGCGTGGCCGACTTCGATGCGGAAGGTCTCGAACTCGACGTCGCCCGCGTGCGCGGGCGCGTCGCGACGCGCCCGCGCACGCGGTTCGCGCGCCGGTTCGTCGCGGCGCGCGCGCGCCGCCGGCGCCGCGGACGCCGTTTCGCCGACGCGGTCGCCGTGGGCGGGCGCTTCGGTCGCGGCACGGTCCGGCGTGGGCCGGTCCGGATCGCGTGCGCGCGCGGCGCGCGGCGACGCCGGTGCACGCGGCGGACCCGCACGTTCGCCGCGTTGCGGCGCCTCACGCGGCGTGCGTTCGAAACGTTCGGCGCGCGGCGGCGGCGTCAGCAGCAGCGGCTGCTCGCCCTGCGCGAGCTTCGCGAGCGCCGCGGCGACCTCGAGCGCCGGCACGTCGTGCTCGTGCACGTAGGCCTCGACCAGGCGCTGGAAGTCCTCGAGTCCGCCGGCGGCCCGCGTCTCGTCGATGCGCCGGCGGAACTTCGCGACGCGGCGGTCGTTGACGGCCTCGACGCTCGGCAGCGACATCTCCGCGATCGGCTGCCGCGTCGCGCGCTCGATCGCGCGCAGCAGACCCTTCTCGCGCGGCGTCACGAACAGGATCGCCTCGCCGCTGCGGCCGGCGCGGCCGGTGCGGCCGATCCGGTGCACGTAGGCCTCGGGGTCGGTCGGAATGTCGTAGTTCAGCACGTGGCTGACCCGCTCGACGTCGAGCCCGCGCGCGGCGACGTCGGTCGCGACGAGGATGTCGAGCTTGCCGTCCTTGAGCTGCTGGATCGTGCGCTCGCGCTGCGGCTGCGCGATGTCGCCGTTGATCGCGGCGGCGGCGAAGCCCCGCGCCTGGAGCTTCTGTGCGAGCTCCTCGGTCGCCTGCTTCGTGCGCGCGAACACGATCATCGCCTCGAACGGCTCGGCTTCGAGGATCCGCGTCAGCGCGTCGAGCTTGTGCATGCCGCTGACCCACCAGTAGCGCTGGCGGATGTTCGCCGCGGTCGTCGTCTTCGCCGCGATCGCGACCTCGACCGGCGTGCGCAGGTAGGTCTGCGCGATGCGCCGGATCGGCGCCGGCATCGTCGCCGAGAACAGCGCGACCTGGCGCTGCGGCGGCGTCTTCTTCAGCACGCTCTCGACGTCGTCGATGAAGCCCATGCGCAGCATCTCGTCGGCCTCGTCGAGCACGAGCGTCGTCAGCCGCGACAGGTCCAGCGAGCCGCGCTCGAGATGATCGATGATGCGTCCCGGCGTGCCGACGACGACGTGCGCGCCGCGGCGCAGCCCGCCGAGCTGCGGCACGTAGCTCTGGCCGCCGTAGATCGGCAGCACGTGGAAGCCGGGCAGGCGCGCCGCGTAGCGCTGGAACGCTTCGGCGACCTGGATCGCGAGCTCGCGCGTCGGCGCGAGCACGAGCGCCTGCGGCTGCGCACGCGCGAGATCGAGCCGCGCGAGGATCGGCAGCGCGAACGCGGCGGTCTTGCCGGTGCCGGTCTGCGCTTGGCCGAGCAGGTCGCGGCCGGCGAGCAGCGGCGGGATCGTCGCCGCCTGGATCGGCGACGGCGTCTCGTAGCCGACCGCGTCGAGTGCGGCGAGCAGCGCGTCGCCGAGGCCGAGGTCGCGGAATCGTGGGGTGCCGGCGTCGTCGTGCGACGGGTCCGGCTTCGGAGCAGGCGGGGAGGGATCGGACATGGCGTCGAGTTTAGCCCGCGGCGCGGGCCGCGCGCGCATTCGGCCGCGCGCGTCGGTGTGCGCGCGGCATCGTACGCATCGGATCGGGACGTGGCGGACCGGCCGCCGACTCCGCGCGTCCGCGGCCGCGTCTGCGCGCCGTCCCGGCCGCGTCCGCCGGGCACGCGCAACATCTTCGGCGCGAAATTCGGCCTATACTCGGTCCGCGCCGCTCGTGGCGCGCCACACGCACAGGTCGTCGTTCCTTTGACCACATCGGAATCGCGCCGCCGGCCGCGTCAGGCCGGATCTTCCGAGGCCGCCGCGCGGCCCACCGCCACCCGCAAGTCCGCCGCCGGCGCGAAGAAGAAGCCGGCGTCGCGCAAGCCGCCCGCCGCGCGCGTCGCGAAGCCGGCCGCCGCGAAGCCTGCCGCCGCGAAGCGTGTCGCGAAGCCGAAGCCGTCCGTCGCCGCGAAGCCCGCGGCCGCCCCGCGCGTCCGCCGTGCGAAGCCGGCTGCGGCCGATCAGGCGGTGCGCCTGCGCGGCATCGTGATCGGCGCGCTCGACAAGCTGAAGGCGCGCGACGTGCAGGAGATCGACGTGCGCGGCAAGAGCCCGGTCACGGACCTGCTCGTCGTCGCCAGCGGCACCTCGACGCGTCACGTGAAATCGCTCGCCGACGAGGTCGTCAAGCAGGCCAAGCAGGACGGCCTGCCGCCGCTCGGCGTCGAGGGCCAGCGCGAGGCCGAATGGGTGCTCGTCGACCTCGGCGACGTCATCGTGCACGTGATGATGCCGCGCACGCGCGAGTTCTACGGGCTCGAGCGGCTGTGGACCGTCGGCGAGCCGGCGATCGCCGCGGCCGGCTGAGCCGCGCGCGGCGCCGATGCGCGCGCGGCTGATCTCGGTCGGCGAGCGCATGCCGGCCTGGGTCGCCGACGGCTTCGCCGAGTACCGCAAGCGGCTGTCGCGCGAGCTCGCGCTCGATCTCGTCGAGATTCCGCTCGGCGCGCGCGGCAAGGGCCGCGACGTCGCGCGCGCGCGCGCCGACGAGGGCGCGCGCGTGCTCGCGGCGCTGCCCAAGGACACGTTCGTCGTCGCGCTCGACGGCCGCGGCGAGGCGTGGTCGAGCGAGCGCGTCGCCGACGAGTTCGCGCGTTGGCGCATGGACGGGCGCGATCTCGCGTTCCTCATCGGCGGCCCCGACGGCCACGCGCCGGACGTGCTCGCGCGCGCCGACCGGCGCTGGTCGCTCGGTCCGCTGACGCTGCCGCACATGCTCGCGCGCCTGGTCGTCGCCGAGCAGCTCTACCGCGCCGCGTCGATGCTGGCCGGGCATCCGTACCACCGCGGCTGAGCCGCGCTTGCGGCGCCGGCGCGGAGTCGGCACGCTGCGCGGCCGTTCCCGAGCGGAGGCCGCGCGTGCCCGCATTGTTCCTCGCTTCGCAGTCGCCGCGCCGGCGCGAGCTGCTGCGTCAGATCGGCATCGAGTTCGAGCTCGTCGACGGCGACGTCGAGGAGCGCCGTGCACCGGGCGAGACGCCGCAGGACTACGTGCGCCGCGTCGCGCGCGAGAAGGCCGCGGCCGGCCTCGCGCGCGTCGCGCACGTGCCCGACGCGGTCGTGCTCGGCGCCGACACCGAGGTCGTGCTCGACGGCGAGGTGTTCGGCAAGCCGGCCGACGCCGCGGCCGCCGCGGCGATGCTGCGCCGACTGTCCGGCCGCACGCACGAGGTCGTGTCGACGCTCTGGTGCGTGTCCGCGACGCGCGCGGAGCACGCGACGAGCGTCTCGCGGGTCGAGTTCGCGCCGCTCGATGCGGCCACGATCGCGGCCTACGTCGCCAGCGGCGAGCCGTTCGGCCGCGCCGGCGCGTACGCGATCCAGGGTCGCGCCGCGCGCTTCGTGCGCCGCCTCGACGGCAGCTTTTCCGGCGTCATGGGCCTGCCGCTCTACGAGACTGCCGACGTGCTCGGCCGCTTCGGCATCGGCGGCGCCTAGCCGGCCGTCGAGTGACCGGCTGCGGACGCGATCCACGCATGGATCGCTCGCGAATCGACGGCGCGAGCCCCGATTCGCGGAGCAGGTCGCACGGCTTCGTCGCGACCGTGCGCGTCGCGAAACGGCGGCCAGCCGTTTCGCGACGACCTGCCGGACGCGGCCGCTAGTCGAAGCCGTCGGCGAAGATGCCGTCGGCCGGTGCCTGCGCTTCGTACGCGCCGATGTCGGCCGCCGCGCCGACGATGCGCGCGTAGCCGGCGCCGCGCTGGTCCGTGTCGAACCCGGCGTCGTTGCTGCCGGCGTCGATCGCGGGGCTGCCGGGCTGCAGCGCATGCGTCCGCGTCGGTCCGCCGTTGTCGGCGAGCGGGCCGAGCCGCGGGTCCGCGCTCGACGTGTCCGGCGGCAGCGCCGCGTCGGCCGAGGCGATCAGGTCATGGGTGCCGACGATGCCGCGCGCGGCGAGCACGTCGACCGCGCCGTCGTCGGCGCCGTGGTTGCCGGCGACGAGGCTGCTGCGCGCGCTGAGCGCATAGGCGGATTCCTCGGACACGTCGGCGACGCCGGCACCGTCGGTCGCGGCGTTGTCGGTGATCGTCGCGTTCGCGAGCGCGAGCGCGCCGCGGTGGCGCGTGTAGACGCCGCCGCCGATGCGGTCGGCGACGTTGCCGGACACGGTCGAGTTCGCGATCGTCAGCGGCAGCGGCGACCAGGTCGCGATGCCGCCGCCGCCGCCGAGCGTGTAGTCGCCCGCGGCGCCGGCGACGAGCGCCGCGTTGCCGCTGATCGTCGAGTTCGTGATCGACGACGGCGCGGGCATTCCGCGCGGCACCGAGGCGACGTAGACGCCGCCGCCGCCGATCGCCGACGTATAGACGTACGCGCCGCTCGGCCCGGCGCCGGGGGTGCCCTGCACGGAGTTGTCCGCGATCGTGCTCGCGGAGAGCACCACGGTGGCCGGCGAGGCGACGCCGCCGCCCTTCGCGTACGCGTCCTTCGCCGCGGTGACCTGCGCGTGGACGCCGCTGATCGTGCTGCCGACGAGCTCGACGCCGTAGCTGCCGAACGCGCCGCCGCCGAACGCGGACGCGAACGCCGACGTCGTCGTGACCGTGATCGTCGCGTCGCGGATCGCGCTGTCGGTCAGGTAGACCGCGCCCGCATAGACGACGCCGCCGTAGCTCGTCGCCGAGAGATCGCTGGCGGCAGCGACCGCGGTCGTGCCGCTGATCGTGCTGCCGGTCAGCGTCAGCGCGCCCTGCGCGTGGATCGCGCCGCCGAACACGCTCGCGCCGTAGGCGCTGCACTGCTCGAGCGCGCTGCCGACGATCGTCACGCTGCCGTCGGACAGCACGCAGCCGCCCGGCGCCGCGCTCGCATAGAGGCCGGGTCCGGCGTACGTGTACGAGCCGTTGCGCAGCGTCAGACCCTCGATCGTCAGCGTGCCGGAGCCGGCGTCGTGGTCGACGATGCGGTCGGCACGGCCGCCGTCGATCGCGAGGCGGTCGGCGCCGGGCCCCTCGAGCGTCAGGTACGGCGCTTCGCTGCGCAGTGCGCCGCCGCTCAGCGTGATCGTGCTGCAGGCGAGCTGGGTCAGATCGACCACGTCGCCGTTGACGGCCTGCGCGAACGCGTCGCGCAGCGACCCGGGGCCGGCGTCGTCGCAGTTCGCGACGACGAGCCGCGCGGCCGGTCGCGCCGGCGCCGCATGCGGCGGCCGCGCACGCGCGGCGAGCTGATCGCGCAGCGCGGCCTGGTGCTCGGCGAGGCGCCGTGCGAGGCCGGCGCCGGGATCGGCCTCGGCGGCGTGTGCGGCGACGCTGCCGAGCGCGAAGGCGAGGGCGGCGAACAGCGGGGCGCGGCGCGGGCGCGCCGGGATCGGGAGAGACATTGCGTTCATGGGCGAATCCGGTCGAGAGGGTGGCGGCCGGGGCGAGGCTCCGGCGTGATCGGGTGCGGACGCGGCGAGGCGTCCGTCGCGGCCGATTGCAGCGCGTCGGCGCTGCCGAGGTCTTGACGGATTCGTGACGCGGCGGCGACGAAGCCTGACGCGGCGGCTCAGAACGCCGCGAGCCAGCGCGCGTCGAGCGCGAGCTCCGGCGCCGCGCGCAGCGCGTCGAGGCGCGACTGCTCGGCGGCCGCCTCGTCGGCGCGGCCGGCGGTGCGCAGCGCGGCGACGCGCAATGCGATCGCGTCCGGGTGGCCGGCGAGCCACGGCGTCCATTCCGGGCGCGCGAGCAGCTCGGCGCCGCGGCCGAGCTCGACCTGCCAGCGCCCGAGCTGGAACAGCATCGCCTGCGCGATCGGGCCCGGGCTGCCGCGCAGCGCGTCGAGCGCGCGCGCGAGGTCGTCGGCCGCGCCGGCCGCGTCACCGGCGGCTGCGCGC
>DASWOS010000233.1:0-1699 GCA_036398645.1 Dokdonella sp.
GGCGCCAGTCGGCCGGCAGCAGGTCGCGGTAGCGGCGGCTCAGCATCAGCTCGCTGCCGTCGCGCAGGCGCAGGCGCAGGTCGCCGTGCGCCCACGGCGCGATCTCGGCGATGAAGTCCGCGCGCACCAAGTGCGAACGATGGACGCGCAGGAACTCGCCGCGATCGAGCCGCTGCGCGAACCGCGACAGCGTCGCGCGGATCAGATACCGTCGCTCGCCGGCGTGGATCTCGACGTAGTTGCCGGCGGCACTCAGCCGCTGCACCGTCGCGACCGGCACGATCAGCGAGCGGCCGCGCTCGTGCACGACCAGCCGCGCGAGCGGCGGTGCGCGGCGCAGCGCCGGGTCGAGCCGGCGCAGGCGCTCCTCGTCGGCGGCGCCGTCTTCCGCGCGCTCGCCGAGACGGCCGGCGACGCGCGCCAGCGTGCGCGCGAAGCGCTCGCGGTCGAACGGCTTCAGCAGGTAGTCGAGCGCGGCGAACTCGAACGCGCGCAGCGCGTGCTCGTGATAGGCCGTCGTGAACACGATCAGCGGATACGGCGGCGCCGCACGCAGCAGCACGTCGAAGCCGCTGCCGGCGCCGAGCCGGACGTCGAGGAACAGCAGATCCGGCCGCTGGTCGCGCAGCGCCGCGAGCGCGCCGGCGACGTCCTCGGCCCTCGGCGACGACGCGGAAGTCCGGGTGGCCGGCGAGCAGGCGGCGCAGCTTCGCGCGGGCCGGCGGCTCGTCGTCGACGATCGCGACGCGGGTCTCAGCCATCGCCGCCGGCCGGCAGCTCGATTTCGACGCGCGTGCCGCCGCCGGGACGCGCGCCGATGCGCAGCGCATGGGCGCCGGGATAGAGCAGCGCGAGCCGGCTGCGCACGTTGGCGAGACCGACCCCGTCCTCGATCGGCGCCGCGAGGCCGACGCCGTCGTCCTCGACGAGAAGATGCAGCCGGCCGTCGCGCTGCGCGATCGACACGTCCACGCGGCCTCGGCCCGCGCGCAGCCCGTGCTCGAACGCGTTCTCGACCAGCGGCTGCAGCAGCAGGCGCGGGATGCGCGCATCGCGCGCAGCCGGGTCGAGCGCGCCGTGCGTCTGCAGGCCTCCGCGGAAGCGCTCGCGCATGAGCTCGAAATAGCGCTCGAGCCAGACCACGTCGTCGGACACGCGGACCTGCGCGCTGCCCGACTCCGACAGCGCCGCGCGCAGCAGCTCGGCGAACGCGGCGATCATGCGGTCGGCCGCCTCGACGTCTTCGTGCATGCGGTTGGAGATCGCGTTCAGCGTGTTGAAGACGAAGTGCGGCTCGATCTGCGCGGTGAGCTGCGCCAGGCGCGCCGTGCCGAGGTCGCGCTCGAGCCGCACCAGCGCGAGCTCGCGCTCGCGGCGCACGCGCAGCGCACGCCGGGCGACGCAGACGCCGGCGATCAGCGCATAGGTGATCAGGTCCTTCTGCAGCTCGTAGGCGATGCCGAGGCGCCAGTCGCCGAAGTCGTAGGCGCTGCCGTGAGCGGAGTAGACGAGCATGCGGATCGCGACCATCGCCACGACGTGGACCAGCGAGAACGCGACGCCCGCGAGCAGGTGCAGCGGCAGCCGCCGCGGCCAGCCGGCGCCGGAAAGCGGCACGCGGCCCTCGAACCGGTACACCGCCTGCGCGAGCACCGCGATCACCGCCGTGCTGCTGAGTTCCCAGGTCAGCGGCTCCCAC
>DASWOS010000234.1:0-3894 GCA_036398645.1 Dokdonella sp.
CGCTCGAAAGCCCGACTCACCCCTTCAGCGTGTCGATTTCGGTGACGTTGATCGTCGCGTGGTTGCGGAACAGCACGACGAGGATCGCCAGCCCGATCGCGGACTCGGCGGCCGCGACGGTCAGGATGAAGAACACGAACACCTGCCCGGACGGGTCGCCCAGGAAGCGCGAGAACGCGACGAAGTTCGTGTTGACTGCGAGCAGCATCAGCTCGATCGCCATCAGCAGCACGATGACGTTCTTGCGGTTGATGAACAGGCCGGCGACCGCGATGCAGAACAGGATCGCGCCGAGCGTGAGGAAATGCGACAGGGGAATCATGGCGCGGGCGGCTCCTTGACGACGGCGGCCGGCTTCTCCGCCGGCATCTTGACCACGCGGATGCGCTCGCGCGCCTGCACGCGCACCTGCCGACCAGGATTCTGCGTGCGCACGCCGACGCGCCGGCGCAGCGTCAGCGGAATCGCCGCGATGATCGCGACGGTCAGGATCAGCGCGGCGATCTCGAACGGCAGCAGGAAACGGCTGAACAGCGCGCCGGCGAGCCAGGCCGTGTTCGACAGGCCGGCCGCGGCGGCCGGCTCGGCCGGCGCCTGCAGCTGCATCGAGCGGACGCCGATCAGCGCGAGCATCTCGGCGAGCATGACCGCGGCGACCGCGAGGCCGACCGGCAGCGCGCGCACGAAGCCCTCGCGCAGCGGATCGAGATCGAGGTCGAGCATCATCACGACGAACAGGAACAGCACCATGACCGCGCCGACGTAGACCAGCACGAGCGCGATCGCGAGGAACTCGGCGTCGGCGAGCAGCCAGATGCACGCGGTCGAGAAGAACGTCAGCACGAGGCAGAGCGCCGCGTGCACCGGGCTGCGCACCGAGACCACGGCGAGCGCGGCGCAGGTCGTGACCGCCGCGAACACGTAGAAGCAGATCAAGGGAAAGCTCATGCTCGCACCGCTCCGGCCGCGCGCGAACGCGGCGACGCATTGGCCGTGCTTCCCGCATCGGCGGGAATCCGGTCCTGTCCAGCCGCCGCCGCGGCGACGACGCGAATTTTCGTTCCGAGCGCGTCCATCACCGGTACGCCGCGTCCTGCGCGCGCGCCGCGGCGATCTCGCTCTCGAAGCGGTCGCCGATCGCGAGCAGCTGCGGCTTGGTGACGACGTTCTCGCCGCGCTTCTCGAAATGATATTCGTGGACCGAGGTCTCGACGATCGAATCGACCGGGCAGCTCTCCTCGCAGAAGCCGCAGTAGATGCACTTGAACAGGTCGATGTCGTAGCGCGTCGTGCGCCGCGTGCCGTCCGCGCGCGGCGCCGAGTCGATCGTGATCGCGAGCGCCGGGCACACCGCCTCGCACAGCTTGCACGCGATGCAGCGCTCCTCGCCGTTCGGATAACGGCGCAGCGCGTGCAGACCGCGGAAGCGGTTCGACTTCGGGATGTGCTCCATCGGATAGCGCACGGTGTACTTCGGCTTCCACAGGTAGCGGAACGTCAGGCCGAGGCCGGCGAGCAGCTCCAGCAGCAGGAGACTCTTGAGATAGCTTGCGACTCGATTCATTGCGTGGCCTCAGGCTCCCGCGGTGACCCAGCCGAAGTACTTCAGGCAGCCGGCCACGAACACCCAGACGATCGTGATCGGGATGAAGACCTTCCAGCCGAGCCGCATGATCTGGTCGTAGCGGTAGCGCGGAAAGCTCGCGCGGAACCAGATGTAGGCGGTCGCGAAGAAGAACATCTTGAGGAACAGCCAGGGCCAGCCGCCTTTCCAGATCCAGTCGACGGCCCAGTGCACGTCGGCGTGGACCCAGCCCTGGATCGGACTCAGCCAGCCGCCGAGGAACAGGATCGGCGCGAGGAACGACACCAGGATCATGTTCGCGTATTCGGTCAGGAAGAACACCGCGAACGGCGCGCCGGAGTACTCGACGTGGAAGCCGGCGACGATCTCGGACTCGCCCTCGGCGACGTCGAACGGCGCGCGGTTCGTCTCGGCGACGCCGGACACGAAATAGATGACGAACATCGGCAGCAGCGGCAGCCAGAACCAGTCGAACAGCCCCTTCGAGCCGGCCTGCGCGGTGACGATGTCGGACAGGTTCAGGCTGCCGGCCAGGATCAGCACGCCGACCAGCGAGAAGCCCATCGCGATCTCGTAGCTGACGACCTGCGCGGCCGAGCGCATCGCGCCGAGCATCGCGTAGCGCGAGTTCGAGGCCCAGCCGGCGAGAATGATGCCGTACACGCCCATCGACGTCATCGCGAGCAGGAACAGCAGTCCCGCATTCGCGTTCGACCACGCCGTGTGGTCCGCGATCGGGATCACGGCCCAGGCCGTGAACGCCGGCACCAGCGCCCACAGCGGCGCGAGCAGGAACAGGCCCTTGTTCGCGTTCGCCGGGTAGATGACTTCCTTCAGCAGCAGCTTGAACACGTCGGCGAACGTCTGCGCGAGGCCGAGCGGACCGACCTTGTTCGGTCCCATGCGCACGTGCATCCAGCCGATGACCTTGCGCTCCCACCAGACGTACAGCGCGACGCCGATGATCAGCGGCAGCAGCGGGAACACGAACAGGCCGATCGCGATCGCGAGCGTCGGGAACGTCGTGGTGAACCAGTCGTAGGCGGCGACGATGGCGTGCATGCGTTTACGCCTTCACGACGTCGAGGGCGGCGCCGTACGCCGGCAGCGCGGCCGTCTCGGCGTGGCCGGCCTCGATCCACGCGGCGCCGCGCGGCACGCGCGCGGACACCTCGACCGGCAGCACCGCGTCGCCGATGCGCGCACGGCCGCCGTGGCCGAGCCCGCGCGCGAGCGCGTCCTCCGGATGCAGCACGACGCCGCGCAGCCGCGCGAGCGGATGCGCCTGGAGCGCGGGCGCGCGCCGCAGCACCGCGTCGCCGGCGTAGATCGCGGTCGTCGCTATGCGCACGAGGCCGTCGGCCGCGGGGGCGCGCGCGGCGAGCTTCGCGTCCGCGACCGGCGCCGGCAGCGCCGGCGTGCCGACCTGCGCGCGCAGTTCGCCGATGTCGACGAAGTCGAAGCCGTCGGCGCCGAGCGCCGCACCGAGCGCGCGCAGCACCTTCCAGCCCGGACGCGCGTCGCCGGGCAGCTTCGCCGCGGCGGCGACCGTCTGCGCGGCGCCGTCGACGTTGACGAGCGTCGCGTCGATCTCCGGCAGCAGGCCGATCGGCAGGATCACGCCGGCGACCCGCTTCAGCGCGTCGCTCGCGTACGCCGCGAACGCGACGACGTGCTCGGCTGCGCCGAGCGCGGCGAGCGCGGCCGCGCCGTCGGCGAAGTCGTGCGGCGGTTCGCAGCCGTAGAGCACGTAGCTCCGCCGCGGCTGCTCGAGCATCGCGCGCGCGCCGAGGCCGCCGGCGCCGGGCAGCACGCCGACCGCGGCGAGCCCGAGCGCGTTCGCGCCGGACGGCAGCTCGTTGCAGGCGCTCCGCGTCGCGCGCGCGAGGAAGCGCGCCGCGGCGCGCAGGAGCGAGGCCTGCGGATGCAGCGTCGCACCCTCGCCGACGACGACGACCGCGGCTTCGGCAGCGGCGAGCGCCTCTATCAAGCCCTTCGAGAACGGGTCGGCCTCGACGCCGCGGACCGCCTCGGCGAGATCGCCGGATTCGGGCGGATGGCCGGCGTCGTTCGCGGCCTTCGCGAGGCCGAGCAGCACGTCGACGAATGCGCCGGGCGCGGCGATCTTCTTCGCCGCGATCGCGAAGTCGAAGTCGAGCTCGAAGTCGAGCGGATTGATCGCGTAGATCTTCGCGCCGCGGCGCGCGGCCTTGCGGATGCGCGCGCCGAGCAGCGGCATCTCGTGACGCGGATTGCAGCCGACGAGCACGACGACGTTCGCCTTCTCGACCTCGGCGACCGGCATTTCG
>DASWOS010000235.1:0-1736 GCA_036398645.1 Dokdonella sp.
GGCAGCAGCTCGCCGGTCCGCGTCCGCGTGCCCTCGGGGAACATCATGATCGAGATGCCGCCGGCCAGCGCGCGCTCGCACTCGACGAGGCACGCGCGAACGCTGTCGCCCTCGCCGCGGCGCAGCGGGATGTCGCCGCCGAACTTCATCGCCCAGCCGACCAGCGGCTGCTTGAACAGCGACTCCTTGGCGACCCAGCGCATGTCCCACGGCAAAAACGACAGCAGGAACGGATCGGCCTGCGACTCGTGGTTGGCGACGACGACGTAGCCGCGCGTGTCGATGTCGGCCGGCCGCTCGCCCTCGATGTCGAACTTCCACAGCATCGATAGCCGCGCCGCGGTCCGGCCCATCCGGCGCATCCACTGGCCGGGCACGCGCTGCGTCGGATCGCCGCGATGGCGCAGCGACGACACGGCCATCATCGGCAGGAACGCCGCGACGACAGCGCCGAACTCTGCATACGCCCACAGGCCGAGAACGGGGCTCGCCTTCTTCACGCCTCTGTGTACACCAATCCGGCGCCGCGGGGATGGCGATGCGAGTCACTCGTGTAACGCGGCGCAGCGCGGTGCCCACGCCTGTCATCACTGCCGGAGCATTTCGTGGGTCGCGATGCAGCTAGGTCGCGAGCCGCGCGAGCCATTCGTCGAGCAGCGCGCGCTCGCCGGCGGACAGCTGCGGCGCGTCGTCCAGCACCGCGCGCAGGGCGATCGCCGCGGTCGCGGGCGTCGGCGATGCGCGCACCGGCGCGTCGAGCGTGATCGCCTGGATCACCGCGTCGCGCGCCGTCGCCGACAGCGCGAGATCGCGCGGCTCGCGCTCGAGCAGGGTCAGCACGGTGCCCAGCCCCGCGGCGTGGATCAGGTCGACCGCGCGGGCCTCGCGGATCCGCAGCCGGCCGGCGGCGGCGATCGCGCGGACGTGGCGCGCGAGCACCCGCAGGCCTGCTTCGCCGGCGGTCAAGCGCAGCGCGGGATCGGCCATCAGCGTGTACACCGCCGGGTTGGCGAGGCCGAACGCGACGTGCAGATCCCAGCCGGCGCGCAGATCTTCCACCGGATCGACGATCGGCTCGCGCACCGACTTGTCGCGCAGGTACATCGCGTAGCCGTGCGCGGCGACCGCGTCGAGCAGGCCGCGCTTGTCGCCGAACAGCCGGTAGATCGTCGGCGCCTGGACCTGCGCCGCCTCGGCGACCGCCCGCGTGGTCACGCCGTCGCGACCGTCGCGCACGAGCAGGACCATCGCCGCCTCGACGATCCGGGCGCGCGTGGGATCACCGCTCATGTAGCCGATCCTACGCCGAATTCTTTGTTAACGCAGATCTGTTATCGGTGATATATCCGTGCTACCAAGCCTGCCGTAACAGCGATAACAAGGAAGCTGCCATGACCATGCTCATCGTCACCGGCGCCACCGGCACCCTCGGCGCGCTCATCCTCGACGCGCTGCTCGCGCGCGTGCCCGCCGCTCAGCTCGGCGCGAGCGTCCGCGATCCGGACAAGGCCCGCGCGCTGGCCGAGCGCGGCGTCCGCGTCCGCCGCGCCGACTTCGACGATCCCGCGTCGCTGCCCGCGGCGTTCGAAGGCGCCAGCGCCGTGCTCGTGATCTCGGCCGCGGCGGTCGGCGAGGTCGCGCGCCGCCGCCACCGCGCCGCGTTCGACGCCGCCGTCGCCGCGGGCGCGCAGCGCGTGCTCTACACCAGCCACATGGGCGTCGGCCCGGCGTCGCCG
>DASWOS010000236.1:0-13015 GCA_036398645.1 Dokdonella sp.
CGCCGTAGCCGTCCTCGAGGTCCGCGGTGACCGGCAGCGCGGTCGCGGCGGCGATCGCGCGCGCCTGCGCGAGCGCCTCCGCGCGCGACAGCGCGCCGTCGCGGCGGCCGAGCACGGCGGCGCCCGCGCCGCTCGACGTCGCCAGCGCCTCGAAGCCGAGCGCAGCCAGCACGCAGGCGGAGCCGGCGTCCCACGCGTTCGCGACGACGAACAGGCGCGGCTGCCGATGCAGCGCCGCGAACGCGGCGGCCTTCGCGTACGCCGCGGCGCTCACGCGCGCGTTACGCGGCGCGCGAGCAGCGCGCGCACCGACGCCGGCGGCTCGGCCGCGGCGCGTTCGTCCGGCACCGGCGCGCCGAACGCGAGCGTCGCCGGCACGACGCCGGCCCAGTACGGCAGCTCGAGATCGGCCGCGTCGTCCTTCGGTCCGCCGTCGCGGATCTTCGCGCTCGCGTCCTCGATCTCGAAGCGCAGCACGCCGGTCGCGGCGAGCTCGTTGCGATCGCCCGCGCGCGCTTCGGCGGCGCGGCCCGGCACCAGCGCGTCGACGAAGCGCGCGAGCGCCGCGGCCTTGGCCGCCGCGTCGGCGATCGGCGCGGCGCGCCCGAACAGCACGGCCGAGCGGTAGTTGACCGAATGGTGGAAGTGCGAGCGCGCGAGCACGAGCCCGTCGACATGGGTGACGCCGACGCAGGCGTCGATGCCGTCGCCGAGGGCACGCACGAGCCGGCTCGCGACCGAGCCGTGCAGGATCAGCGCGTCGCCGTCGCGCGCGTACAGCATCGGGATCACGAACGGCTGGCCGCGCTCGCCGCAGAAGCCGACGTGGGCGACGAAGCCCGCGTCGAGGATCGCGTGCACGCTCGCGCGGTCGTAGCGTGCGCGCTGCTTGACGCGGCGGACCTCGTGGCGGGGCCGGGCCGGCATCGCTCAGCGCTCGCGCACGGCCGGGCGCAGGCCGACGCCGATGCGGTTCCCCGCGTTCATGCCGGCGACCCCGAGCGTCAGGTCGACGAACTCCTTCTCGCCGAAGCGGTCGAGCGCGTCCGCGTAGACGGCGGCGTCGGGCGGCGCGTCGGCGCTGCGCGTCAGCGCCTCGGCCCGGGCCGGCGCGGCGCGTTCGCGTGCGTCGAACAGCGGCACTTCGCGCCAGACGCCCAGGCAGTCGATCCGCTGCGAGCGCTCGCCGGCCGCGCGCGCCCGGCGCGTGTGCAGGTCGACGCAGTACGCGCAGCCGTTGATCTGCGAGACGCGGATCTCGACGAGCAGGCGCAGCGCCGGCGCGAGCGCGCAGCCGTCGAGACAACGATCGACGCCGGCCAGCGCGTCGACCGCGTCGGGCGCGAGGCTGCGGTAGTCGAGGCGGGTACTCGGATTCATCGGCGCGGTGCGGAGGCGTGCGACGAGGACGAAGATAACCTCGCCTATTGGTACCATCCAGGACCATTACGGAGAGCGGTCGCGGAGCCAATCATGTACCTCGAGCTCGACGGGCAGGGCCCGCGCTATGCGCAGCTGATCCGCGCGCTGAAGGGCTCGATCCTCGACGGCCGCTTCGCCGCCGGCACGCGGCTGCCGGCGACGCGCACGCTCGCGCGCGAGCTCGACCTGTCGCGCAACACCGTGCTCGCCGCCTACGAACAGCTGCAGGCCGAAGGCTTCCTGCTCGGCCGCGTCGGCTCCGGCAGCTTCGTCGCGAACGTCGGCAGCGCCGCACCGCCGCGGCGCTCGCCGAACCCACTGGTCGCGCCGCTGTCGGGATTCGCGCGCCGCGCGGTCGCGAACACCGACGGCCGCGGCATACCGGGCCGTCAGCACTACGACCTGCGCTACAACCTGCAGTACGGCCTGCCGCTGGCGAATCCGCTGCTCGCCGGCGTCTGGCGCCGCGAGGTCGGCCGCGCGGCCGAGCGCGTCAGCTTCGACTATCCCGATCCGCAGGGGCTGCCGGCATTGCGCGAGCGGATCTGCGACTACCTCTCGCGGCGGCGCGGCGTGCCGGCGTCGCCGGCCGACGTGCTGATCGTCTCGGGCACGCAGCAGGCGTTCTCGCTCGCCGCGCGCGTGCTGCTCGAGCCCGGCGACACCGTCGCGCTCGAGGACCCGCACTACCGCGGCGCGCGGCAGGCGTTCGCCGCGCACGGCGCGCACGCGCGCGGCTGCCGCGTCGACGCGCAGGGACTCGTGCCGGCGGCGCTGCCGTCGAGCGCGCGCCTCGCCGTCGTGACGCCCTCGCACCAGTTCCCGACCGGCGCGCTGCTGCCGCTCGCGCGCCGCGTCGAGCTGCTCGATTGGGCCGCCGCGCGGCGCGCCTGGCTGATCGAGGACGACTACGACGGCGAGTTCCGCTACGGCGGCCGTCCGCTCGCCGCGCTGAAGTCGCTCGACCGCGACGGCCGCGCGATCTACATCGGCAGCTTCTCGAAGGCGCTGTTCCCGGCGCTCAGGCTCGGCTACATGGTGTTGCCGCCGTCGCTGCGCGACGAGTTCGTCGCCGCGAAGTGGCTCGAGGACCGCGGCTGCAACGCGCTCGAGCAGGCCGCGCTCGCGCAGTTCATGCAGGACGGCGGCTTCGAGCGGCATCTGCGCCGCGCGGCCGTCGCGCTGCGCGCGCGCCGCGCGGCGATGCTGAACGGGCTGAAGAAGCACGCAGCCGCCGTCGTCGACGTCGTCGACTCGAACGCCGGCATGCACCTGACCGCGTGGCTGACGCGCGCGAACCACGGCGACTGCGAGCGGCTCGTCGCGCACGCGCGCACGCGCGGGCTCGGCTTGTACACGGTCGCGCCGTATTGCCTGAAGCCGCCGCCGCGCCCGGGGCTCGTGATCGGCTACGCGGGCCTGCCGCCGGCCGACATCGACGCCGCGATGCGGCTGTTCGGCCAGTGCCTGCGCGAGACCGCGCTGGCCTGAGCGCGCGCGCGCCGATTGAAGCGGGCGACTTCACCCTGATATCGAGGAATGCGCCGCGGACCCGGCATAATCCGCGCCGAGCCGAACCACGAAGCGTCGCGATGGGCTACAGCCAGACTTCCGAACCGATCCGCCTCGAGCGCGACTGCGCCGCGGTCATGGTGCCGCAGGGCGAGGCCGTGACGCTGCCGGCCGGGCAGGTCGGCTACATCACGCAGGCGCTCGGCGGCAGCTTCACGGTCTACGTCGACGGCAGCCTGTTCCGCATTCGCGGCAGCGACGCCGACGCGCTCGGCCGGGCGCCGCCGCCGCCGCTCGAACTCGCCGACGACGCCGACGACGCAGCGGTCGAGAAGCTCGTCTGGCAGCAGCTGCGCACTTGCTACGATCCGGAGATTCCGGTCGACATCGTCGAGCTCGGGCTCGTCTACGACTGCGAGCTCGAGCGGCTCGACGACGGCCGTCGCAAGGTCAGCGTGCGCATGACGCTGACCGCGCCGGGCTGCGGCATGGGCGACATCCTCGTCGACGACGTGCGCACGAAGCTCGAGACGATTCCGACCGTCGCCGAAGCCGACGTCGAGCTCGTGTTCGACCCGCCGTGGAACCATTCGATGATGTCCGAGGCGGCGCGCCTCGAGACCGGCATGATGTACTGACGCGCGCGTCCGGCGGGCTGCTACGATGCGCGCGCCTTCGGGAGCGCCGCGATGACACGCCGCCTGCATTGGATCGCCGTGGTCCTGTTCCTGTTGAGCTTCGCCTACGACGTCGTGGTCTGGGGCGCGCTGCCCGGAATGGGCGACGTCGGCGCGGCGATCGCCGGCTCGGCGCGCCGCGAGGCGCCGCTCGCGACGACGTACGTCGTGCTCGGCCGTCCGCTCGACCGTGCGGCGCCGGCGCTGCAGGCGTTCGGCGAGCAGCGGCTGACCGCCGCGTTCGGCGCCGGCTTCGAGCGCATCCGCGAAGATCCGACCGTCGCGATCGACCTCGTGTTCGGCTCGCACTGGAACGCGCAGCAGCGCTGGATCACGACGCTGTACTGGGCCGCTCCGCTCCTGTTCCTCGTATCCGCGCTGCTGTGGACGCGCCGCCCGAAGTCGGTGCATTTGATCCGGCGCTGAAGCGCCGTTCCGCGCCGGGCGAACCGTGCCGGCCGCCGCATGCGATCGCATCTCGGCGGCTCACGGACGCGTCCGCTTACACGAAACCTTCACGGAAATAAAGAGCGACCCCGTCACATCCCGGACGTGCGGTCGAAATTTGTCAGGTTCGTGAAAGGAAAGCGGTGCTAAGACCGCCGAGCGGGTTGTTTTCGGGGCGATCCGGTCACGCGTCATCGGGACTCGAAACGAACGGCCGGCCGGCGTACGCGCCGGCCGCGTGCGGACGTTTCTCGATCGCGCCGCCGGCGATCCGCGTCATCCTCCGACATGGGAGCGTCAGGACATGCATTTCGATCGAAGGCGATGTAGCGGCTGAGGCCGCGCACAACACGGGAAGCTTCGTACGAATTTTTCGAGGGAGAGAGAGATGCGTAAACCAATTGAGATTCTGCACCGGGCGGCGCTGTCCGCTGCCGTCGTGCTCGCGTTCGGCGCGATCACGGCGACCGCGGCCGGCGTCGCCGTCCCGAACGGCGGCCGCGGCGGCGCCGGCGCCGTCATCAGCTCGACCGTCGCGAAGGTCACGCCGGCGACGGATCTGCGCAGCGGCGAGACGTTCGCCGGCGTCGTGCCGCAGAGCATGCCGGTCCACATCGAGGTCGCGCTGAAGATGCGCAACCGCGAGCAACTCGACGCGTTCCTGCAGGCGAACCGCGCCGCGGCGGCGAGCGGCCGCCCGACGACGACGCTGACGCAGGACCAGTTCGCCGCGCGCTACTCGCCGACGCAGGCGCAGGCACAGGCGGTCGCGGACTTCCTGACCCAGGCCGGCTTCACGAAGGTCACGATCGCGCCGAACCGGCTGCTGGTCTCCGCCGACGGCACCGCCGACGTCGTGCAGGCCGCGTTCCAGACGCGCCTCGCGCGCGTGGTCGCGGCCGACGGACACGAGGCGTTCGCGAACTCCGAGCCGGCGCACGTGCCGGTCGCGCTGCAGGACAGCGTGCTCGCGGTGCTCGGCCTGCAGACGATCCATCAGGCGCATCCGATGAGCATCACCGCGCCGCAGGCGATCACCGGTCACTACCCGACCGAGTTCTCGTCGATCTACGGCGGCAGCGGCGTCGCGACCGCGGCCGGCGTGACCGTCGGCATCATCACGCAGGGCAAGATCACGCAGACGATCACCGACCTGAACACGTTCACGTCGAACCACGGGCTGGCGACGGTGACGACGCAGACGATCAACACGAACGGCACGAGCACCGACACCAGCGGCATCGGCGAGTGGAATCTCGACAGCCAGGACATCGTCGGCATGGGCGGCGGCCAGGTCGGCAAGCTGATCTTCTACAACATCCCGACGCTGTCGAACGCGAACCTGACCGCCGACATCAACACGATCGTCACCGCGACCGGCAGCAACGCGGCGAAGATCATCAACGTCTCGCTCGGTGAATGCGAGACCTACACGCAGCAGGACGGCTCGGCCGCGGCGCAGGACCAGTCGTTCGCGCAGGCCGTCGCGCAGGGGCAGACGTTCTCGATCTCGACCGGCGATTCCGGCGCCGACGAATGCGGCACCGGCGGCACCACGCCGAGCTGGCCGGCCGCGTCGCAGTACGTGATCGCGGTCGCCGGCACGCGGCTCGACGCGTCGACGACGACCTGGAACAGCGAGACGGTCTGGAGCGACAGCGGCGGCAGCCAGAGCACGTTCGAGCCGAAGCCGAGCTGGCAGACGCTGTGGACCGGCACCCGCCGCGGCGTCGCCGACGTCGCCTTCGACGGCGATCCGAACAGCGGCGCGAAGGTCGTCGTCAACGGCAGCCTGCAGCAGATCGGCGGCACCAGCCTTTCGGCGCCGATCTTCGCCGGCCTGTGGGCGCGCGTGCTCGCGGTCAAGGGTACCGGCGTCGGCTTCGCCGGACCGCTGATCTATCAGCTGCCGGCGAGCGACTTCCACGACATCACCTCCGGCAACAACGGCGGATCGACCGCCGCCGCCGGCTACGATCTCGCCAGCGGCCGCGGCAGCATCATCCTGAGCAGTGCGATCAGCCACATCGGCGGTGGCGGCGGCGGCTCCAACGTGCCGCCGGTCGCGAACTTCAGCTTCACGACCAGCGGGCTCACCGCGAGCTTCACCGACACCTCGACCGACAGCGACGGCACGATCAGCTCGCGCGCATGGACGTTCGGCGACGGCGGCACCTCGACGGCGGCGAACCCGAGCCACACGTACACGTCGGCCGGCACCTACAGCGTCTCGCTGACGGTCACCGACAACGGCGGCGCGTCGAACACGAAGACGCAGTCGGTCACGGTCAGCAGCGGCGGCGGCAGCTCGTCGCAGTTGCTCGGCAACACCGGCTTCGAAACCGGGACGGCCGCGCCGTGGACCGCGTCGAGCGGCGTGATCGACAACAGCAGCTCGGAGCCCGCGCACGCCGGTTCGTGGAAGGCGTGGTTCGACGGCTACGGCAGCAGTCACACCGACACGCTGTCGCAGACCGTCACGATCCCGTCCGGCTACAGCTCGGCGACGCTGCAGTACTACCTGCACATCGACACGTCCGAGACGACCTCGTCGACCGCGTACGACACGTTCAAGGTTCAGGTGCTGAACACGTCCGGCAGCGTACTGGCGACGCTCTCGACGTATTCGAACCTCAACAAGAACACCGGCTACGCGGTGCACACGAACACGCTGACGCCGTACATCGGCCAGACCGTCGTGCTGAAGTTCACCGGCACGGAGGACTCGTCGCTGCAGACGTCGTTCGTGCTCGACGACGTGACGCTGACCGTGCAGTAGGCGCGGTCGACGGCGGCCGCAGGAAGCGGTCGCTCCGTCGGCCCGCATCGAAAACACGGAGATCGAAAACGGAAAGGGTCGCGCGAGCGGCCCTTTCCTCGTTCGTGCAGCCGGACCGACCGCCGCCGGTCCGCATCGCTCACGGATCGAAGCCGTCGGCGAAGATGCGATCCGCCGGCCCGCCGCCTTCGGCGAAGCTGCCTTTGAGCGTCGCGAGCAGCAGCCGCGTCTCGCCACCGCTGCCGACTGCGATGAGCTCGCTCGGCGTGCCGGCCGCATCGAGCCCGGCCGCGTACGGCACGAAGCTCGCGCCGCCGTCGTCGGACCGCTCGACGTAGCCCTGGCTGCCGTTGCGCGCGACGTACAGCGTGCCGGGCTGCAGCGGATCGCAGGCGATGTCGAGGATCAGGTTCGTGTCGTCCCAGCCGGTCGGAGTCCAGCTCGCGGCACCGTCGTCGCTGCGGAACACGCTGCCGATCGCCGTCGTCGTCGCTGCGGACAGGTACAGCGCGTGCGCGTCGTCGGAGGTCTGGCAGAGCCTCGGGATCCGCGCGAACGTCGGCAGGCCGGCATTGGCGAAGGCCCAGGTCGCACCGCCGTCGCCGGAGCGAATCGCGCCGCCCTGCTGGTCGCCTCCGTTCGTGCTGTCGTAGACCGCGACGATCTGCCGATCGGTCCCGTCCTCGACGATCTCGAGATCGGTGATCTTGTCGTAGTCCGGCCCGAGATAGACCTTGTCCCAGGTCGCGCCGGCGTCGATCGAGCGCCAGACCGTGCCGCCCCAGCCGGCGACGCCGAAGTCCGCGCCGCCGAGCACGATCAAGTTCGGATCGTTCACGCTGAAACGCATCGCGTCGAGGTCCGACTCGAAGTACTCGCCCTGATCCGGGCCGAGATTCGTCCAGTTGTCGTCGGCTTCGCGCCGGTACAGGCCTTCTTGTGCGACCGTCGTCGGGCCGTCGGAGATCGCGTACAGCGTGCCGTCCGGCGCGAAGCCGATCTTGCTGTAGCGCGTCGGCGGCAGCGCGTCCTCGACGCGCCAGGTCGTGCCGCCGTCGGTCGAGCTGAACACGCCGCCGTTGTTCAGGCCCTGGAAAGCGGCCGCGAGCTCGGCGGGGTTCGCCGGATTCGCCGCAATCGAATACAGCGCGAGCTCGGAGATGCCGTCGGCGGCCTGTGCGAACGTCTCGCCTGCGTCGTTCGACTCGAAGACCGCGAGCGACGTCGCGCCGACCAGCACCCGCGTGCCGTCGCCGGGAACGAAGCGCACCGAGGTCGTGGTCAGCGCGGTCGTGCCGGCGACGCCGTACTCCCAGGTCGCGCCGCCGTCGCTGCTGCGGTTGACGCCGGCGCCGCCGGTGGCGGCGAGGATCGTGTCGGGATCGCCCGGATCGACCGCGACGGCGTTCACGGCCGCCAGCGGCCAGTCGTCGCTCAACGACGTCCAGCTCTGGCCGAGATCGTCGGACGCATAGAGGCCGAGGTACTGCGAGCCGAACGTCATGCCGCCGCCGACCAGCAGCCGCTCACCGGCGAAGGTGACCGCGTAGATCGGCTGCGCGGCCAAGTCGCCCTGACCGCTCGCCTAGGTCGCGCCGCCGTCGCTGCTGATCCAGATCTCGCCGCCGCCGAAGTCGCCGCGGAAGCCGGCGACGACGGTCTGCGGATCGGCCGGATCGATCGCGATCGCACCGCAGTTGTAGCCGGCGGTCGCGTCGGGCGGCGTGCGGTCCTGCCAGGTCGCGCCGGCATCGGTCGACTGCATGACCGTGATCGTCTGAAAGCCGGCCGACGCGCTGATGCACGCCCACACGCGCGAATCGTCGCTCGGATCGATCGTCACGCCGAGCACGGTGTCGTTCGCGCCGAGGTCGAGCGCGAGCGGCGCCCAGCTCGCACCGGCGTCGGTGCTCTTCCAGACGCTGTCTTGCGTGCCCGCATACACGGTACCGTCGCTCGCATACGTGATGTGAAACACGCTGATGCCGGCGAGCGCGGGCACGATGCTCCAGGTCGCGCCGCCGTCGGTCGAGCGGTACAGCGATCCGCCGAGCTGCCCGCTCGGTGCGGTGCCGGCGAGCACGACGCCGGCGTCGGTCGGCGACGCGGCGACGTCGGTCACGTCACCACCGGGCGGTCCGAGCGGGCTCCAGGCGGCGCCGCCGCCGTCGACGTGGGCCGGTGCTTCAGCCGCGACGGCACCGGCGCGGCGGCCGTATTCGTCGCTGAGCGCTTTCGCTGCGCGGGTCGGCACCGCCGGAACGGCATAGGTCGCGGCGCCTGCGTTCGCGGCCGCGGCGAGGCCGAGCACGAGCAGTGCGGGAGAGGAGCTTCGAAGATCGGTCATTGCGGAGCCTCCGACAGGGGGAATGCGGCACGTCCGGTCGCGGCCGCAGTGCCGCGCGGTGAGCGTCACCGCGCGGTGGGCGCGGCGCGACCGGCCGCCGCGGCAGCATGCAATGTCCGGCGCCGGCGCGCTTCGCAATTCGCTTGTCGACTTGCCTTCGCTTGTAGATTTCGTTCGGTCGCTCCGATCAATGCGTTTCAATGCGTTGACGGCGGGCCGAGCGGCGGCAGCCGGGCCTCGCCGGCGAGCTCGAGGGCCTTCGCGTACGCCTTCGCGGCTGCGTCGGGCTTGTTCAGGCTCGCGTAGACGAGCGCCTGCGCACGCGCTGCGTGCGCGTCGGCCGCCGAGAACGCGCCGAGGCGGCCGGCGATCGCACTGGCGTCGTCGACGCGATTCGCCGCGAGCAGGCTCTCGACGTAGGGCTCGCCGATGAGCACGAGGTATTCGGGAATGCCGATGCGCTCGGCGCTCGCCTGCAGCGCGGCGTAGCCGGCCTGCGCGTGCGCCGGCCCGGACTCGGCGGCGGCTTGGTCCGCGGCCGTCAGCGCGGCGAGCAGCTGCACGCGCTCGTCCGGCACCGATTTCGCCCAGGCCCGCACGCGCGCGACCTCGTCGGCCGCCGCCGCGATCTCGCCGCTGCGCTGCAGCCCGCGCACGCGTTCGAGCCAGGCGGTCGCGTACGCCAGCGCATTCGTCGCGGCGTACTCCGGCGTCAGCGCGCGCGCGGCGAGCTCGGCGGCGCGGCGGTTCTCGCCGCGCTGCAGTGCGACGTAGGCGGCGAGCGACATCGCGTCGGCACGCTCGAATGCGTCGGCGACCGGATCGCTCGCGCGCTCGATCTCGTCGATCAGCGCGTCGGCCTCCTGCAGGCGTCCTTTCATCGCGAGCGCCGCCGCGCGCGTCAGCGTCAGGCTCCAGCGCTCGCGCGCGTTCGCGCTGTGCGCGGCAGCAGGCCAGAATCGCGACGTCGTCGCGAGCGCGTCGTCGTAGCGCATCAGCAGCAGCTCGGCGTTGGCGAGATCGCGCAGGGTGACCGCGAGCGCCTCGGGCGTGCCGATTTCCTCGAGCCGCCGCGCGACGGCTTCGAACAGCGGCGCGGCGGCGGCGGGGCGCCCGCGCGCGATCTCGACCGCGGCGAGGTTCAGGTCCGCGTTCGCGACGCCGAACGCGTCGCCGCTCATCTGGCGCAGGCTGCGCGCGCGGCCGAACCAGCCGACCGCTTCGTCCCAGCGCCGGTCCATGCCGGCGAGCACGCCGCGGCCGGCGTACGCGGCGGCGAGCGCGGCGGCGTCGTTCTGCAGCTCGAGCAGCGCGATCGCGTCGACGAAATCGCGATCCGCGCCGGCGCGGTCGCCGAGCCGGCAGCGCGTCGCGCCGCGCCGGTTCAGCGCGTGCGCACGCAACAGCGGCGATTGCGTCGCGGGTAGCCGGTCGAGCAGCGCGTCGGTGCGTCGCAGCGCGTCCGCGTAGCGCCCGGCCGCGTAGTCGAGATCGGCCTGTGCGAGCGCGATCTCCGGCGCGGCCGCGATCGGCGCCGGCGCGGCGGCGATCAGCGTCGCGGCGAGCCCGGTCTGGCCGCCGAGGACCGCGGCCTGGACGCGCTGCGCGAGCTCGGCCGGCGACGTCGCCGCGTAGCCGGCGGCGGTCAGCGGCGGCGTGCGGCCGAGCTTCAGCAGCAGGTCGTCGGCTGCGCGTCGCGCGGCGACGAGCACGTCCGGCGCGCTCGCCTCGACCTGCAGCGTCTGTTCGTCGCGGACCGCACGCAGGCCGACCTGCCAATGGTCGTCGAGGTGGCGGATCGCCGGGCGCACGAGCAGCATGCCGGGCGCGACGACGCGTGCGCTCGGCGCGTCGAGGCGCGACGCGTCGAGGCGGCCGGTGTCGACGAGGCGGACGACGGTCTCGCTCGGCGTAGTCGCGAGGCCGCCGCTGCGCAGCCGGTTCGCGATCAGGTCCATCGCGCCGAGACGCAGCCAAGCCCAGTCCGGCGACGCGTCGACCTGCGCCGGCAGCACCATCGCCGCGCCGTCCGCGGCCGCGGGCGTCGGTCGCGGCGCGCGCTCGGCGAGCCGCGTCGTGCCGATCGCGAGCGCGGCCGCGCCGGCCGCGAGCGCGGCGACGAGCGCGGCCGCGCGCAGGTTCCGCTTCGGCGCACCGAGCGTGCTCGCGCCGACCTCGGCGGCGGGCGCCACGGCCGCACCGGACGCTGCGGCGCCGGCCGAGGCATCCACGGCCGGCTCGGTCGTCGGCGTGCGTTCGTCGGCGACGGGCTCTTCGATCGTCGGCTCGACGACCCAGCGGTAGCCGAGCCGCGGCAGCGTGCGGATGCTGCGCTGCTCGCTGCCGGTGTCGCCGAGCAGCCGCCGAGCGCGCATGATCGCGTGGCTCAGCGAGACGTCGCTGACGTCGCTGCGTCCCCATACCGCGGCGACGAGCTCGTCGCGGCCGATCGAGCGGTCGCGATGGCGGATCAGGTAGCCCAGGCATTCGATCGTGCTGATCGGAGCCGCGAGCCGCTCGCCGTCGCGGTGCAGCTCGCGCGTGCGCGGATCGAGCCTGAAGTTGCGAAAGCGATAGATCGAGGCGTTCACGGTTCTCGGGTGCCGGCGGCTCCGTTCGCGGAACCCGACGTGCGCCGGCGCGCTGGGTCTGCCGCGGCCGACGGTCGTCGGACGACTGTAAGGGGCAGGCGTTCGCGGCGCCAGAGTTGCGCCGCCGCGCGGATCGGCGCAGACCGACGACGCGGATGCCGACCGGGCCCGCGATCACGCCGGTCGCCGCGCGCGCGGCGGGGCTCCCGTCAGCCCGACGCGGCCTCGAAGCGGTTCGCCTCGACGTTCTTGCGCACGCGCGCCGGGTCCCAGATGCGGCCGTTCATCGCGATGTAGATGCCGTCGGGCAGGCTCTGCACCGCGCCGACCGCGCAGCCGACGTTGAACACCGCGTCGGAGCCGCGGAAGAGCGCCGGGTTCAACGCGCCGGTCAGCACGACGACCTTGCCCGGCACGCCGGCGAGCGCGCGCGCGGTCTCGACCATCGTGTCGGTGCCGTGCGTGACGAGCACGTGCCGGTGCATCTGCCGCTCGACCGCGGCGCGGATCGCCGCGCGGTCGGCGTCGTCGATGTGCAGGCTGTCCTTGCGCAGCACCGGCACGATCTCGAACGTGAACGCGACGCCGAGCGCTTCGAGGATCTGGCCGATTTGCGGCTCGCCGATCTGGAACGTGGACTTGTCGTCGAAGTAGATCTTGTCGATCGTGCCGCCGGTCGTGACGATGGTCAGGTGCTGCATGGCGAGTTCCGCGAGCGCGTCAAGGCGCGCGATTGTCCGCGAGCGCCGCCTGAGCGTCCATCGCCGCCGCGTCGAGCCGGAGCAGGCCGCGGCCGAGGAACACCGCGAGCGCGGCGCGCGTGCGCGGATCGGCGTCGGCCGCGCCCGCGCGCGCGGCGAGCAGCGCCGCGGCAAACGTGCGCGCGAGCGTCAGCGCGAAGCCGCGCGCGCCGGCTTCGCGCGCACCGCGGTCGTCCGCGCGCGCGTCGAGCCAGCCGCGCGCGGCGACGAGCGCCGCGCGGACGTCGGCTGCGCCCGTCTCGGCGCCGGCGATCCGCGCCTCGATCGCGGCCGCGAAGCCGGCGAGGCCGTCCGCACCGAGTGCGCGCAGCGCGTCGAGCGCGAGCACGTTCGTCGTGCCTTCCCAGATCGGATACACCTGCGCGTCGCGCAGCAGCAGCGGGATACCGGTGTTCTCGACGTAGCCGGCGCCGCCGAACGCCTCGCAGGTCTCCGAGGCGATGCGCACCGCGAGCTTGCCGGTCCACAGCTTGGCGAGC
>DASWOS010000237.1:0-1619 GCA_036398645.1 Dokdonella sp.
ACCGGCGAGCCGCTTCGACCCGCAGCGCGACACGATCGTCCGGGTCGAGGCGCGCCGGCTGCGCGCGCGGCTCGCGCGCTACTACCGCGACGAAGGCGCCGGTTCGCTGGTTGAGATCGCGCTGCCGATCGGCGGCTACACCGTCGAGGTGCGGCGGCGGACCGACGACGCCGGGACCGCGTCGCTGGCGATCCTGCCGGTCGACGACCGCAGCGGCGCGGTGATCGCGCCGGCGTTCCGCGACGACCTCCTCGACGCACTGCTCGACGCGACGTCGCGGATCCCCGGCTTCAAGGTGATCGCGCGGACCTCGGCGATGCGCGCAGCGGCGGCGACCGACGACGGGGCCGAGCCGGTCGACGACGCGCTCGCGCAGCGACTCGGCGTCGCACTGCTGCTGCACGGCACGCTCGACCGCGACGAGACGCGGATGCGGCTCAAGCTGCGGCTCGTGCGGGCCGCCGGCGCCGAACGGATGTGGACCGGGTCGTGGACGCTGTCGCTTGAGGGCGGCTTCGGCGAGCGTGACGCGGTGACTGCGCAGGTCGTCGCCGACGTGCAGGCCGCGCTGCTGGCGGCCGGCGTCGTCCATCGCGAGATCGCGCCGCCGACGCCGCGGCCGTCGTCGCCGCCGATCGACGATCGCGCGCGCGACCTCGTCGACCGCGGGCTCTACCTGATGCGCTACGGGACCGTCGACGCGTATCCCCAGGCGCTCGCCCGCTTCCGTTCGGCCGCGGCGATCGAGCCGCGCTACGCGGCCGCGCACTTCGGGATGGCGCGCAGCCTGTCCTACCTTCTCGGCATGACGCAGATCGAGCCCGCGCCGGGCGTCGACGAGGCGCGGCGTGCGGCCGGCGAGGCGCTGGCGCTCGACCCGCTGCACGGCGACGCCGCGAGCCTGCTGGCCGCGATCCGGCAGCGCTTCGACCACGACTGGCCCGCCGCGCAGGCCGGCTATCTCGCGGCCATCGCGCTCGCGCCGGGATCGCTGTACGTGCACTTCAACTATGCGTTCGGCTTGATGTTCAGCGGCCGCTACGCCGAGGCAGAAGCCGAAGCTGAGGCTCGCCCGCGAGCTCGACCCGCTCGACCTCGGGCAACGCGACGCAGGCGCTGCTGCAGATCTATCGCCGCGACTACGCCGATGCCGAGGCGATCCTCGACGCGCTGCTCGACGACCAGCCGCGCCACCTGCTGGCGCGCAGCCTGCGCGGCGCCGTCGCGCTGTACCGCGGCGACGTCGGCCGCGCACTGGTGGAATACGAGGCGGCGCGAGCCAGCGCGCCGGGCATCTCGATCGGGGCGGTCGGCGTCGCGCAGGCCCACGCGCTGGCCGGCCGCGCCGATCGCGCACGTGCCGAACGCCAGGCGTTGGTCGATGCGTTCGCAGGCCGCTACCTGTCACCGTACCAGCTCGCGCTGATCGACGTGCGGCTCGGCGACCCGACGTCCGCGTTCGCGGCGCTGACCCGGTCGGCGGCCGAACGCGACCCGAACCTCATCGCGGTCCTCGTCGACCCGGCACTCGACGCGCTCAGGCCCGATCCACGATTCGCCGCGCTGCTCGCGCGACGCGGCCTCGACGCCGTGCTGCCGGCCGCGGACTGACGCGGTCA
>DASWOS010000238.1:0-8915 GCA_036398645.1 Dokdonella sp.
GCGAGCAGCGCGGCTTCCGCATGCGAAAGGCGCGCGGCCGGCTTGCCGAGGTACGCCCACGACGCCGCCTCGACGCCTTCGAGCGTGCCGCCGAACGGCGCGCGGTCGAGATACAGCGTCAGGATCTCGCGCTTGGACAGATGCGCCTCGAGCTGCAGCGCGCGCAGGATCTGGCGCAGCTTGCCGGCGAGGCTGTGCGGCGTGCCGTCGAGGATGCGCGCGACCTGCATCGTCAGCGTCGATCCGCCGGAGACGAGCCGCCGCTGCACGAGCCACTGGCCGCTCGCGCGCGCGAGCGCGAGCGGATTGACGCCGGGGTGGCGCCAGAACCAGCGATCCTCGTAAGTCAGCAGCGCTTGGACGTAGAGCGGCGAGACGTCCTCGATGCGCGTCGGATAGCGCCAGACGCCGTCCGCGTCGGGGAATGCGCGCAGCGGCGTGCCGTCGCGCGCGAGCACGACCGTGCTGCCGCCGGACGCGTCCGGCAGCGGCAGCGGGAACAGGCGGTCGAGCAGCAGCGCCGCGGCGAGCGCGAGCAGCGCGGCCGCGAGCATCGCGCGCGCGATGCGGCGGCCGCGCGTGCGGCGCGTGCGCGTGCGCCGCGTGTGCGCTTCGTGCGCGCGCGAGGCGGCCGCCGCGACCTGCGGCTCCGGCGTGTCGGCATCGTTCGCGGCGGCGGGCGTCATCGGCCGCAGTTGTAGCAAATCGGTGCTCGCGCGATCATGGCCGGCGCGGGGACGCGCGATGCCCGAGTGGTGGAATAGGTAGACACAAGGGACTTGAAAATTTGAGCCCTGCGCGGGAAACCGCGCAGGTGGAACCCGTCAAAGTCGGCGAACGCCCTGGATGCGTGCATCCGCGCCGACGCCGAGCCAAGCCCGCCGCCGGCGGGAAGGTGTAGAGAGCAGACGGCGGGCGCCTAAGGCCTCCGGGCTACGGCGAAGGCGTGCTCCAGACCACGAACGGCGCGACCGGCGGCGAAAGCCGAAGTGGTACGAAAATCCCTCGGCCCTCAGGGTCATGCCGGTTCGAGTCCGGCCTCGGGTACCAGCGCGCGCGGCGACCGCGGGCGCCGCGGCTCACGTGCGCGCCGCCTCGACCGCGGCGCGCGCGGCGGCGGCGCCGCGGCGCGCGAGCGGAACGAAGCGGACGCCGCGGCGCTCGTTGTAGGCGACGAAGAAGCGCTCGATCGCGTCGATCGTCGCTGCGTCGAGATCGCCGAGATCGCGGCAGTCGCGGTACGTCGGCGACTGCGCCGCGACGGCGAGCAAGCGATCGTTGCGCACGGTGCGCCCGTCGTGGCTCTGCTCGCACTCGATCACGCCGACCAGGCGGCAGTCGACGACGGTGCCGACCGGGGCCGGTTCGTCGAGGAAGACGAGCGCGTCGAGCGGATCGCCGTCCTCGCCCTTCGTCGACGGCACGAAGCCGAAGCCGCACGGGAACGCGAGCCCGGCCGGCAATACGCGGTGCAGCACGAATGCGCCGAGCCGCGGCTCGAACTTGTACTTGTTGCGCGAGCCGGCCTGCACCTCGACGACGACGTAATAGCGGCCGTCCGCGCTGTCGGCGCCGATCGCCGCGAGGTTCGTCGGGGCAAACGCGGGCTTCGGCTCCGTCATCGCAATTCTCCGCGGCCGAGTCGAGCGGCCGATACGCGTTCGCGGCGACGCGGTTCGCGGCGCCGTGCGCGGCAGTGTGCCCGCGGCCACGTGAACGGAAAACGCTCCGAGCCTTCGCGCCGTTCCGAACGAGGCGAGCTCGAGGTCGCCTCGCGACGACGGCACGGCGTGCGCGGTTCGCGGCGCCCCGGCCACGGCGGCGCGGCGGTGTTCAGGCCGGCACGGCGGCCGAGCGCGGATCGCACCGCGTCACGAGGCGGACCGCGGCCGAACGTCGGCATCGGCGCCGCGCGTGGCGTCGCCGGCGTCGCGCGCGCCGCTCAGAACAGATGGCTGAACAGCCAGTACAGCGAGCCCGACAGCAGCACCGCGATCGGCAGCGTCAGCACCCACGCCAGCGCGAGATTGCGCACGGTGCTCATCTGCAGGCCGGAGCGGTTCGCGACCATCGTGCCGGCGACGCCGGACGAGAGCACGTGCGTCGTCGACACCGGCAGGCCGTACATGTCGGCGGCGCCGATCGTCAGCATCGCGACGATCTCGGCCGAGGCACCCTGCGCATAGGTCAGGTGCGTCTTGCCGATCTTCTCGCCGACGGTGACGACGATGCGCCTCCAGCCGACCATCGTGCCGAGACCGAGCGCGATCGCGACGGCGACCTTGACCCACACCGGGATGAACTTCGTCGCGTTGTCGATCTGCTGCTTGAACGCGCCGAGGTTCGTCTTCGCCTCCGCGGTCAGGCCGTTGGCCGGGTCTTTGCCGAGAAAGCGGATCGCCTCGGACGCGAGGTACATGTCGTTGCGCACGTTGGCGACGGCTTCGGCCGGCACGCGCGCGAGCGTGCCGTGATCCTTGACCTGGTCGCCGATGTCGCCGGTCACCGCGGCGAGCGAGGGCACGACCTCCGGCGTCAGCCGGCGCGTGCGCACGTAGTCGGACAGGCTCTTGCGCGGATCGGCGGCCGGCGCCGCCGTCGACGCCTCGCTCAGCGCGTGCTGCGTCGCCTGCGCCATCGCGACGAACGGCGTCATCTGCTCGGCCGGCATCGCGCGATTCAGCGCGTAGGCCATCGGCACCGTGCCGACCAGGATCAGCATGATCAGGCCCATGCCTTTCTGGCCGTCGTTCGAGCCGTGCGCGAACGAAACGCCGGTGCAGGTCAGGATCAGCAGGCTGCGCACCCACCACGGCGGCGGCGTGTTGCCCTTCGGTTCGCGATACAGCGCCGGGTTCTTGACCAGCACGCGCAGCACGACGAGCAGCAGCGCGGCGCAGGCGAAGCCGATCAGCGGCGACAGCAGCAGCGAATAGCCGACCTTCAGCGCCTGCTCCCAGTCGACGCCGCTGGTGCCGTCGCGGCCGTGCATCAGCGCGTTGGCGACGCCGACGCCGATGATCGAGCCGATCAGCGTGTGCGACGACGAGGCCGGCAGGCCGAGCCACCAAGTGCCGAGGTTCCAGATGATCGCCGCGATCAGCAGCGCGAACACCATCGCGAAGCCGGCCGACGAGCCGACCTGCAGGATCAGCTCGACCGGCAGCAGCGAGATGATGCCGAACGCGACCGTGCCGCTCGAGATCAGCACGCCGATGAAGTTCCAGGTGCCGGACCAGACCACGGCGAAGTTCGCCGGCAGCGAATGCGTGTAGATGACCGTCGCGACGGCGTTCGCGGTGTCGTGGAAGCCGTTGACGAACTCGAAGCCGAGCGCGATCAGCAGCGCGACGCCGAGCAGGCCGTACGGCAGCCAGGTCGTCGTGCGCGGCGCGGCGCTGCCGATGTCGGAGACGAGGCTGTAGCCGCTGAATGCGACGCCGACGACGAGCAGCGCGACGAAGATCAGGCCGCTCCACGGTCCGGGCTTGCCGTCGAGGCGCGGGCGAGGTCCGGGGCGTTCGAGGCGGGCGGCAGGGGTCGACATGGCGGACTCTCGATGAAGGGCGCGGGCCGCGAGATCATCGGCGCGCCCGATGCCAGTCGTGTGACAGCGTCATCGGCCGGTCGTCACGGAGGGCGAAACTGGCCATGGTCGTGTCGCGCCGACGCGGAATCGCCGTCGAGTTCGGCGGAAGCGGCGGTGCGGTATCGGGCGGCGCGAACCTCGCGGCCGGTCGATCGGCGCGGCGGCGTCGAGACCGCCGCGCGCAGGCCGATGCCGGCGACGATGCGTGCTCGGCTGCGCGCGCTCCGCGCGATCGACCGCCGCGCACGCGCGCCGACGCGCCGAGCGGCGCCGAGCGGCGCCGCGCGGTGCCGCGCGGTGCCGCGCGGTGCCGCGGCGATTCGGCCGGCGTTAACGGGCCGGCGGCGATGCTCGGCGTCCACCACCGGAGTGCGCGACGATGAACGACGACGCCGACCCGTCCGCCGGCCTTCACAAGCTCGGCGAGCTGATCGAAGGCATCGAGGTCGCGATGCTGACGACGCACGCAGCCGACGGCACGCTGGTCAGCCGCCCGGTGCAGACGCTGCAGTTCGACGCCGACGGCAACCTGTACTTCTTCACCGCCGCCGGCAGCGGCAAGGTCGAGGAGATTCTCGCGCATGCGGACGTGAACCTCGCCTACGCGGACCCGGCGCGCGGCCGCTACGTTTCGGTGCGCGGACAGGCCCGCGTCGAGCGCGACGAGGCGAAGATCCGCGAGCTGTGGTCGCCGACGCAGCGACCGTTCTATCCGCAGGGCGTCGACGATCCGCGCCTCGTCGTGCTGCGCGTGCGCGTGCGCGACGCGGCGTACTGGGAGCCGTCCGGGCACTTCCTCGTGCGCGCGTTCGAGTTCGTGCGCGCGTACTTCAGCGAGACGCCGAGCGATCTCGGCCGGCACGGCCGGCTCGACGTCTCCTGACCGCCGTCGCGCGCACGCCGCATCCGTCCTCACGTATTCGTCGCTGACCGGCTCGCGCATTCGCCGCTGAAGCGGGCTCCTACATTCGCGCGGCGCGGATGTGCGCTCGTCCGCCGGGCTTCATGTCGACGATGCGCCGTCGTCGGCGCAACGCCGTAAGAGCCGGCTTCAGCCGCGATCTTCCCGATCACTGCGGGTTCGCGTACGTCCACACGCTCGCCGCGCGGTTTGCGCACGGCGAGCGTTCGCTCGGAGCGAGTCGAGTCAGCGCGGCACGGCGCTTGCGAGCGCGCGCGCGACGAGGCGCTCGGCGGCCTCGAGCCTGCCCAGGTCGCGGTCCGCGGCGACCGCCGCCTTCGCGGATGACAGCTCGCTGAGATAAAGCAGGCGGCTCGCCGCGGCCGGAACGCCGTTGCCGGTCGGACTGACGTTCGGCGGCTCGAGCTCGCCTTCGCCGAGCATGCGCCGGTCGTCGCCTTGCAGCGCGTAGGAATGGCTGTAGCCGGCCGCGTCGATCGCGACGACGACGAACAGACCGAGCGAATCCGAGTATTGGCCGAGCGCGATCGTGTGAGCATCGCCGTCGCCGGTACCGCTGACGTAGACCGTGCCGTCGCTGCCGGTGTAATGACCGCCAAATACGATCCATTGCGCCGTGCCGAGCCCGTAGGTGTCGGTCGAGAACGACCATTCGCCGAGCAGAAAATCCTGCTTCGAGGCAAATCCATACTGGAAATGTTCGATCGGCGTGCTGCCGCCGGGAAAATACAGCGTCGCTTTATCCCAATCGCTGAAGACGATCCTGATCGTGCCGGCCCGGCTCGCCGTCGCACCGCTGAACGCGCAGCCGAAGCATTGGCCGCCGCTGTAGGTGTACATGTCGCCGGTGAACGTATGGTTCGAATCGTCGTAGATGCCCGAGGCGAGATACCACAGCGGCTGCGCCGCGCGGTCGTACGCGTAGACGGTCACCGTCATCGTGTCGTTCTGCACGTCGATCTCGTAACCGCGACCGCCTTCATTCGGATTCCACCAAAGCCCGGTGGTCGGTGAGAACGCGAATGCGTGCTGAAACACCATCAGCAGACACGCCGCAACAAAGTTCCTGATCGTCATGATTTTCCCCTGAGTTTGTGCTTCGCCAAATCGTTTGGCCGGCGAGTCGAAGCAATCGGTATGCCAATCAATCAGGTCCCGATAATAAGAACCGGCCCCGTGGTAATGACGATCAGTGTCCGATTGTGCCGTGCTCCGGGCCATTGATGAACGTCGGATCGTGGTGGACGCGGTTAAAATCGACGCGTCGTGCGGTCGCGGCTGAAGTCGCTTCCCACAGAAGTGCTGTAGGAGCACGCTTCGGCGGCGACTGGCGGAATGTTCGTCGAGTGAGGTCGCGTAATCGCGTTGCGGGGCGCAGCTTGGAGTGTCGGTGCCGGCGCGCGCCTCGTTGCGGCTGAAGCTGCTTCCTACAGGGGGGCGTCGGCGCTGTCGTATGGTCGCGGCTGAAGCCGCTTCCTACGGGGGCTGTAGGAGCACGCTTCGGCGGCGACCGCGCAACCTGCCGATGCGCGTCTCCGGCACAGAGCGATCCGGCGAGGCGCAACGCGGTCTCGCGCGGTGTGCCGCGTCGCATTTCGGCGCGATTCGGCGTGCTGCGGAGCAATGTGCCGCAGCTCGATGCGATCGAGCCTGCGGCGGATCAATCCGCCGCGCGGATCACCTTGCGCCGGATCAGGCAGTCGACGATCCGAGCGGCGGCGGTTTCCGGATCGGTCGTGGTCGTGTCGACGTGCAGGTCCGGCGCCTCGGGCGGCTCGTACGGCGAATCGATGCCGGTGAAGTTCTTCAGCTCGCCGCGGCGCGCCTTCTTGTACAGGCCCTTCGGGTCGCGGTGCTCGACGACGTCGAGCGGCGCGTCGACGAAGATCTCGACGAACTCGTCGGCCTCGACCATGCCGCGCGCGAGCTCGCGCTCGGAGCGGAACGGCGAGATGAACGCGGTGATGACGATCAGGCCCGCGTCGACCATCAGCTTGGCGACCTCGCCGATGCGGCGGATGTTCTCGACGCGGTCGGCCGCGGTGAAGCCGAGGTCCTTGCTGAGGCCGTGGCGAACGTTGTCGCCGTCGAGCAGGTACGTGCGCGCGCCGAGCGCGTGCAGCTGGCGCTCGACGATGTTCGCGATCGTCGACTTGCCGCTGCCGGACAGGCCGGTCAGCCACAGCACGCACGGGCGATGCCCGTTCAGGCGCGCGCGCGCGGCCTTGTCGACCTCGAGCGCCTGCCAGTGGATGTTCTGCGAGCGGCGCAGCGCGAAGTGCAGCATGCCGGCGCCGACGGTCTGGTTGCCGAGCCGGTCGACGACGATGAAGCTGCCCATGTCGCGGTTCTGCGCGTACGCATCGAATGCGACCGCGCGGTCGAGCGTCAGCGTGACGACGCCGATCTCGTTGAGCTGCAGCGTCTTCGCCGCGAGGTGCTCGAGCGTATTGACGTCGACGAGGTGCTTCGGAGCGCTGAACGCGGCGCCGACCAGGCTCGCGCCGAGCTTGACGAGATACGAGCGGCCCGGCAGCAGCGGCTCCTCGCCCATCCAGACCAGGTCCGCCTCGAACTGGTCGGCGACGCCGGCCGGATCGTCGGCGGCGCAGATCACGTCGCCGCGGCTGACGTCGATCTCGTCGGCGAGCGTCAGCGTGACCGACTGGCCGGCGACCGCCTCGGCGAGATCGCCGTCGAACGTGACGATGCGCGCGACCGTCGACGTGCGACCGGACGGCAGCACGCGGATCTTGTCGCCGGGATGCACGCGGCCGCCGAGCAGACGGCCGCTGAAGCCGCGGAAGTCGTGGCTCGGCCGGTTCACCCACTGCACCGGCATGCGCAGCGGGCCGGCCGCGGCGGCGTCGACCTCGACGCGCTCGAGATGCTCGAGCAGCGACGGGCCGCGGTACCACGGCGTGTGCGTGCTCGGCGCGGCGACGTTGTCGCCGTGCAGCGCCGACAGCGGGATCGCGACGACGTCGACGATGCCGACCTGCCGCGCGAACTCGAAGTACGCGCGCTCGATCGCGGCGAACACGCCGTGCGACCAGTCGACCAGGTCGAGCTTGTTGACCGCGAGCACGACGCGGCGGATGCCGACCAGCGCGGCGAGGTAGGTGTGCCGGCGCGTCTGCGTCAGCACGCCCTTGCGCGCGTCGACGAGGATCACGGCGAGGTCGGCGGTCGACGCGCCGGTGATCATGTTGCGCGTGTACTGCTCGTGGCCCGGCGCGTCGGCGACGATGAACTTGCGCCGTGCGGTCGAGAAGAAGCGGTACGCGACGTCGATCGTGATGCCCTGTTCGCGCTCGGCGGAGAGGCCGTCGACGAGCAGCGCGAAGTCGAGCGCGTCGCCCTGCGTGCCGAAGCGCCGCGAGTCCGACGCGAGCGCGTCGAGCTGGTCGTCGGCGAGCGCCTTCGTGTCGAAGAGCAGGCGGCCGAGCAGCGTGCTCTTGCCGTCGTCGACGCTGCCGCAGGTGATCAGCCGCAGCAGGTCGTGCTCGCGCGGCGCGTCGAGCGGCCGCGCGGCGGCTTCGCGTTCGGTCAGGGGAGCGCTCGCGTTCATCAGAAATAGCCTTCGGTCTTCTTCTTCTCCATCGAGCCGCTGCCGTCGTGGTCGATCAGGCGGCCCTGGCGCTCGCTCATGCGCGCGACGCGCATCTCGCGCAGGATCGCCGGCAGCGTGTCGGCGTCGGACTCGATCGCGGCGGTCAGCGGATAGCAGCCGAGCGTGCGGAAGCGCACGCGACGCCGCTGCGGCACCTCGCCGTCGCGCAGCGGGAAGCGCTCGTCGTCGACCATCAGCAACTGGCCGTCGCGCTCGACGACCGGCCGCTCGGCGGCGAAGTAGAGCGGCACGACCGGCACGTTCTCGTCGTGGATGTACTGCCAGACGTTGAGCTCGGTCCAGTTCGACAGCGGGAATACGCGGATGCTCTCGCCGGGATTCTTGCGCGCGTTGTAGAGCCGCCAGAGCTCCGGGCGCTGGTTCTTCGGGTCCCAGCGGTGCTGCGCCGAGCGGAACGAGAACACGCGCTCCTTCGCGCGCGACTTCTCCTCGTCGCGTCGCGCGCCGCCGAATGCGAGATCGAAGCCGTGGCGGTCGAGCGCCTGGCGCAGCCCCTGCGTCTTCCAGAGGTCCGTGTGCCGCGCCGAGCCGTGCGTGAACGGATTGATGCCGAGCCGCTCGGCTTCGGGGTTGCGGTGGATCAGCAGCCGCATGCCGGATTCGCGCGCCATGCGGTCGCGGAACGCGTACATCGCGCGGAACTTCCATGTCGTGTCGACGTGCAGCAGCGGAAACGGCGGCCGCGACGGATGGAACGCCTTGCGCGCGAGGTGCAGCATGACCGAGCTGTCCTTGCCGATCGAATACAGCATGACCGGCCGTTCCGACTC
>DASWOS010000239.1:0-5556 GCA_036398645.1 Dokdonella sp.
CAACGCAGCGGAGATCGTGCGCTGGAACGTCGACAAGCACTACCTGCTCGCGCTCGAACGCGCCGGCGTCGCGATCGTGCCGAGCACGTTCTGCGAGCGCGGCGCCGACGTCGACGCCGCGCTCGACGCGTTCCTCGGCGCATGGCCGGACATGGCCGAGTTCGTCGCGAAGCCCGCGATCGGTGCCGGCTCGCGCGACGCCGAGCGGCACGCACGCGCGGACCGCGCCGCCGCGGCCGCGCAGATCGAGCGCCTGCTCGCCGCCGGTCGCAGCGTCGTGCTGCAGCCGTACCTCGGCCGCATCGACGCCGACGGCGAGACCGCGCTGGTCTTCTTCGACGGCGAGTTCAGCCACGCGATTCGCAAGGGCGCGTTGCTCCGCCGCGGCGCGCCGCCGACGCGCGCGCTGTTCGCGGCCGAGCACATCACGCCGCGCGCGCCGGCCGCGGACGAGCTCGCGGCGGCGCGCCGCACGCTCGCCGCGCTGCCGTTCGCGGAACCGCTCGCGTACGCGCGCGTCGACCTGATCCGCGACGGCGGCGGCGCACCGCGCGTGCTCGAGCTCGAGCTGGTCGAGCCGTCGCTGTTCTTCGCGACCGCCGCAGGGGCCGCGGAGCGCTTCGCCGCCGCGATCCTGCGTCGCGCCGGCGCCTGAAACGCGGCGAGCGGCCGGCGCCGGCGCGAGTCCGGCTATAATTCCGCGCTTTCATCCACCTGCCGCCGCGGCGGCCGCCCGGGAACCAGCGCATGAAAATCCTCGTCGCCTACAAGCGCGTGGTCGACTACAACGTCCGCATCCAGGTCAAGCCGGACGGCTCCGGCGTCGAGACCGCCGGCGTCAAGCTGTCGGCGAATCCGTTCGACGACATCGCTCTCGAGGAAGCCCTGCGCCTGCGCGAGAAAGGCGCCGCCGAGGAAGTCGTCATCGCGACGATCGGCCCGGCCGACGCGCAGGCACATCTGCGCAACGGCCTCGCGATGGGCGCGAACCGCGCGATCCACGTCGTCTCGGCCGACGCCGTGCAGCCGCTGACCGCCGCGCGCGTGCTGCTGAAGCTCGTCGAGAAGGAGCAGCCCGGCCTCGTGCTGCTCGGCAAGCAGGCGATCGACGACGACTGCAACCAGACCGGCCAGATGCTCGCCGCGCTGTGGGAACGCCCGCAGGCGACGTTCGCGAGCAAGGTCGAGATCGGCGCGGGCCATGCGCGCGTGACGCGCGAGGTCGACGCCGGGCTCGAGACGATCGAGGTCGACCTGCCGGCCGTCGTCACGACGGACCTGCGCCTCAACGAGCCGCGCTTCATCAAGCTGCCGGACATCATGAAGGCGAAGTCGAAGCCGATCGAGACGCTCGAGCTCGCGAGCCTCGGCGTCGCATCCGGCGATCATCTGAAGACGACGCGCTACGAGCCGCCGGCGAAGCGCAGCAAGGGCGTCATCGTCAAGGACGTCGCCGAACTCGTCGCCGCGCTGAAGGCGAAAGGGCTGGTCTGACGCGGGCGGCGCGTCACGGCGCCGCGGCAGGATCGCGAAGCTCCTGCGCGCTCGACGAGGCCGGCGAGAAGGCACTTGACGACGGTTCGCGAGCGACTGCGAGGCGCTTCGAACCGATTCGCGAACGGCGGGCCGGCACGCGCCGTTCGGGAGGAACGAAAAACGAAGCCGCGATCGCCTCGCCGTTCGCGGAGGATTCGAGTCTCTTCCCCGCACGGGGAAGCGTCAGGGAGGGCGCGAACGCCGACGCCCGCCCGATCGGCCTCGGCCCGCCAGCGGGCCACGGCCTTCAAGCGGAGAACACGCCATGTCGAAAATTCTGATCGTCGCCGAACATCTCGACGGCACGCTGAACGCGAGCACCGCGCGCTGTGTGACCTGCGCCAAGCAGATCGCGCCCGACGCGATCGAGCTGCTCGTGCTCGCGGCCGATCCGGCCGGCGTCGCCGCCGAAGCCGCGAAGCTCGACGGCGTGACGAAGGTGCTGACCGTCGCGTGCGCCGAGAACGCGCACGCGCTGGCCGCGATCTACGCGCCGCAGATCGCCGCGGTCGCGAAGAACGGCTACACGCACCTGCTCGCTCCGTCGACGACGTTCGGCAAGGACGTGCTGCCGCGCGCGGCCGCGCTGCTCGGCGTCGCACAGGTCTCCGACATCATGGCCGTCGAGGGCGAGCGCACGTTCAAGCGGCCGATCTACGCCGGCAACGCGATCGTCACGGTCGAAGCGCCGTCCGGCGCGCTCGTCGTCGGCACCGTGCGCACCGCGTCGTATGCGGCGACGGCCGCCGGCGCGAACGCGGCACCGGTCGAGACGCTGACGCTCGACGTCGCACTGCCTTCGCACACGCGCTTCGTCGAGCTCACGCAAGGCAAGAGCGATCGTCCGGACCTGCAGGGCGCGAGCCGCGTCGTCTCCGGCGGCCGCGCGCTCGGCTCGGCCGAGAACTTCAAGATCGTCTACGCGCTCGCCGACAAGCTCGGCGCGGCGGTCGGCGCCTCGCGCGCAGCCGTCGACGCCGGCTACGTGCCGAGCGACCTGCAGGTGGGCCAGACCGGCAAGATCATCGCGCCGGAGCTCTACGTCGCGGTCGGCATCTCCGGCGCGATCCAGCACCTGACCGGCATCAAGGACGCCGGCACGATCGTCGCGATCAACAAGGACGCCGAAGCGCCGATCTTCGAGATCGCCGACTTCGGACTCGTCGGCGACCTGTTCAAGATCCTGCCGGAGCTCGAGCAGGCGCTGTAGCGTCCGCGCCGTCGCGGCTGAAGCCGGCTCCTACACGTCCCACGCAACTGAAGGAGCCCGCTTCGGCGGCGAGCCGCGCGGCCCGACGACGGCGGGACGCGAACCGCAGCGAACCGCGGGCGCGCGTCACGCCGTCGGCCGCGCTTTGCATCCGTTCGGAATTGCTCGGATGCCTTTACGCGGGCGCGACGCACGCCTTGCGTCGCGCGCGCGAAACTGCTCACCGACTCGCGCCGCGGCGCCGCCGGCGCCGCGATCGTCCGGAGGAGCCTACGATGTCTCGCAGCCGCTCATGCCGTTCGCCGATCGCGTACGTGACCGCGCTCGCCGCCGCGCTCGCGCTCGCCGCCCGCGCTGCACACGCGGACTGGCAGTACACGCACTGGGGCATGTCGAAGGACCAGGTCATGCTCGCCGCGAACGGCGCGCTGTCGCCGACCGGGACGCGTCGTGCGGAAGCCCCGTACGTCGGCCTGCGCGGACACTACGAGACGGCGACGCACCGGTTCGACGCGGCGATGCTGTTCGACGCCGGCGACGCACTGACCGGCGTCGTGCTGACGCAGCGCACGTCGGCCGAGTGCCGCAGCACGCTCGGCGACCTGCAGAGCAAGTACGGGAGCGCGCAGGACCTGACGACGCGGCGCGGTCCGCTGAAGCTGATGTGGAACGACGCCGCGGCCGGCAACCGCGTGATCTACGAAAGCGCGCCGGCGCCGGAGCACGGCGAGATCGCATGCCGGCTCGTCTACGAGCCGATCGCGAGCAGCGCCGCCGACGGCTTGTAGCCGCCGCGCCGGTCGGCGCCGGTATTCGCGGACACGCCGGTATCGACGCGACGCGGCGCCGATCGGCAGCCCGCTCCCGTCACGGCCGCGCCGATCGCGCATGCTAGTCTTCGGCGCACGCCGCGACGGATGCGGCGTCCGCGCGCCGGTCCGCTCCGCGAACCGCGCGCGGAGCGGACGGCGCGGCTCCGCCGCGGCCTTTTCGAGTCGGATGCCGCGGCGGAGCCGCGCGCCGACGTGCAGCGACGCGATTCCGCCGTGCCGACCCGCCCCGCCGTCCAGCGTCACGAATGGTTCGCCGTCGTCGTCGCGTTCGTGTACTTCTTCTGCGTGCTCGCCGCGTACTACGTGATCCGGCCGGTGCGCGACCAGTTGTTGGCCGCGGTCGGCTCCACGGCGCTGCCGATCTTCTATGCGGCGACGTTCGTCGCGACGCTGGCGCTCGCGCCGCTGTTCTGCGCGCTCGTCGCGCGCTTTCCGCGCCGCCGCTTCGTGCCGATCGTGTACCTGTTCTTCATCGCCGGCATGATCGCGTTCATCCCGTTGTTCGATCCGCGGCGTGCGCTCGACGCGCGCCTGCTCGGCACCGCGTTCTTCGTCTACGGCAGCGTGTTCAACCTGTTCGTCGTGTCGGTGTTCTGGATCTTCATGGCCGATCTGTTCGACGCCGAGCAGGCGCACCGCCTGTTTCCGGTCATCGCGCTCGGCGGCGCGGCCGGCGCGATCGTCGGGCCGGCGTTGACGAAGTCGCTGGTGTTCGTCGTCGGCGTTTCCGGCCTGCTCGTCGTCTCGACCGCGTTGCTCGGCCTGTCGATCGTCTGCATCTTCGCGCTGTCGCGCTGGGCGCGGCGCCATCCGGTCGCCGGCGACGAGCGCCGCGAGGAGCGCATCATCGGCGGCAGCTTCCTCGCCGGCGCGATCGAGACGTTGCGCTCGCCGCTGATGCGCCGCGTCGCGCTGCTGATGTTGCTCGGCGACGCGGTCGGCACGCTCATCTACGCGCTGCTGGCCGACTACAGCGGGGCGACCTACCCTACGCGCGAAGCGCGCACGAGCTTCGCGGCCGGCATCGACCTCTACGCGAACGTGCTGCAGGCGCTGCTGCAGATCACGGTCACGCGCGGGCTGATGGTCCGCTTCGGGCCGGCGCCGCCGCTCGCGCTCGACGGCGCGGTCAAGGCGCTGATGCTGGCCGGGCTCGCGCTGTTCAGCGGCGCGTGGATCGCCGTGGTCGCGGTCGTCACGCGCGCGAGCGCGTACGGCATCTTCAAGCCGGCGTTCGACAGTCTCTATACGCGCGTCGACGCGGAGACGCGCTACAAGACGAAGAACTTCATCGACACCTCGGTCTGGCGCTTCGGCGATCTCGTCATCACCGGCGGCTTCAACGGGCTGCGCTGGCTCGGCGCGACGCTGCCCGGCTTCGCGGTGCTCGCGATGCTCGCCGCGGCGAGCTCGGCCTGGCTCGGCTGGAAGGCGGCGCGCTCGCTGTCGGCGCCGCGTGAGCGCGACGGCGACGGGACGGGCTGACGAACACAGGCGTCGGCTCGCTCAAATCGTCCGCGCGGGAGCGCAAACCCGTTCGCGTCCGGCGCTTGCGCATGACCGCGCGTGGAAAATCGACGCCGGCTGGCGCGCCCGATGTCACGTCCGGCCGACGGTTTCGGCGCGAAACGATCCCGCTTCGCCGCCCGCCGCGTCGCGCGCTGCGCGGCCGCTAGACGCGCGAGTAGCTCCACGACTGCATGCGTCCGTCGCGGTACGGCATGACGCCGTGAAACGGGCGCGGGTCGTCGTCGAACACGAGCGGCAGGAAGTGCCGATCGCCTTCCCACATCGGCAGCTCCGACATGCGCTCGAGCTCGACCCATTCGAGCGCACCTTCGGGATTGCGCTCGAGCGGCGTGCCCTCGAACCGCGTGATCGTGAACACGAAGCCGAGCCAGTCTTCGCCGCGCTTGCCGAGGCCTGGCCAGCTGATCGTGCCGCGCAGCGAAAGCTCCGTGCATTCGATGCCGGCTT
>DASWOS010000240.1:0-16926 GCA_036398645.1 Dokdonella sp.
CGGCGACGCGCGCGTCTGGCGCGCCGCCGACGAAGCGAGCGGCTTCGTCACCAAGAGCCTCGCCTGCGCGCCGCTGCGCACCGCGGCCGGGCCGATCGGCGCGCTCGAGATCGTCAACCGCCGCGACGGCGTGCCGCTGACGCTGAAGGACGCGGAACTGCTCGACCTCGTCGCGGCGCCGGCCGCGCTGGCGATCAGCAACGCGCGCCAGGCGCAGGCGCTGCTCGAGCAGCAGCGCCTGAAGCGCGAGTTCGATCTCGCGCGGCGGCTGCAGAAGTCGCTGCTGCCGAGGCGCCGCCGCGACGCGTTTCCGGTCGTCGGCGTCAACCTGCCGGCGCACGAGATCTCGGGCGATTTCTACGATTTCTTCGAGCTCGCCGACGGCCGCATCGGCTTCGTCGTCGGCGACATTTCCGGCAAGGGCCTCGACGCGGCGCTGCTGATGGTGCGCGCGGCGAGCCTGCTGCGCTGGGCGGGCAAGGACGGTCTCGCGCCGGCGGCCTGGCTCGCGCGCGCGAACGACGAGTTCTGCGAGACCGCGCAGCACGGCCGCTTCGTCTGCGCCGTCGTCGGCTACTGCGACCGCGCGGCGAGGCACGTGCGCTTCGCCGGCGCCGGCTTCCCGCCGGTGCTCGTGCAGCGCGGCGGCACGTTCGCCGAGTACGCGTCCGGCGGACCTCCGCTCGGCATCGTGCCCGGCGTCGCGTTCGAGGAGCACGAGGTCGCCCTCGACGGCGGCACACTGTACGCGTTCTCCGACGGCGCGACCGACGTGCGCGACGCTTCCGGTCGCCCGATCGGCGGCGCCGGCGTGCGCGAGCGCATCGCGCGCCACGCGGCCGGCGGCGCCGAGGTCCGCATGCGCCGCCTGCTCGAGGAGCTGCGCGGGCTGCGCCTCGTCGACGACACGACGCTGCTGCTGGTCGAGGCACCGCGTGAGGACCGGGCCGAGCTGCTGTTCGAGCGCCGCGCGCCCGCGCTCGCGACCGAGCTGCGCGGCCTGCGCGGCGCCGTGCGGCAGGCGCTGGACCGCATCGGCGTCGAGCCGGAGCTGCGCGACCGGCTCGTGCTCGCCGTCGACGAGGCCTGCGCGAACGTGATCCGTCACGCCTACGGTCCGCATCGCCGCGGCGACCTCGGCTTGCGCATCCTGCGCAGCGGCCCGACGCTGAGCTTCGAGCTGACCGACGCGGCGCCGTGCGTGGACCCGGATCGGCTCGTCGCCAAGCCGCTCGGCGAGTGCCGCCCCGGCGGCTTCGGCATCGCGCTGATCGACGAGGTCATGGACGACTGGCGCATCGAGCCCGCGGCGGCCGGGCACGGCAACCGGCTGATCCTGCGCAAGCGCATCGACCGCCGCGACATCGAGGAGAGCGACGAGGCATGAGCACCCCACCGAACGAAGTCGCCGTCGAGAACCACGGCGGCTACGTGCTGGTCCGCCTCAGCGGCGAAGTCGATCTGTCCTGGTCGCAGACGGTGCGCCGCGCGGTGCTCGACGCGCTCGCCGGCGGCGCGCCGGTCGGCGTCGACCTCGCGAACGTGACCTACATCGATTCGTCCGGCATCGCCGCGCTCGTCGAAGGCTTCCAGACCGCGCGCTCGCGCGGCGGCCGCTTCGCGCTCGTCGCGGTCAGCGACGCGGTGCGCGCGGTGCTCGAGCTCGCGCGGCTCGACCGCGTGTTCCTGCTCGTGCCGAGCGCCGACGCGGTGATCGCCGCGGCGTGAACGCGCTCGCGCGCCCGTTCGCGGACGTCGGCCGCGTCGCGCTCGCGGCGCTCGCCGGCATCGGCCATGCCGCGACTCTGCTGCTCGAGGCGATCTACTACGCGTGCGTCGGCTGGCGCATCGGCCAGCCGGTGCGGATCGCCGCGATCGTGCGCCAGATGCGCGAGATCGGCGCCGATGCGCTGCCGATCGTCGCGCTGCTCGGCTTCACGATCGGGCTGATGCTCGGCATCCAGTTCATCGCGTCGCTGTCGGAGTTCGGCGCGCAGTCGCAGGTCGTCGTCGCCGTCGCGAAGTCGGTCACGCGCGAGTTCGGTGCGCTGATCACCGCGATCCTCGTCGCCGGCCGCTCCGGCTCGTCGCTCGCCGCGCGGATCGGTTCGATGAGCGTGTCGCAGGAGATCGACGCGCTCGCCGTGATCGGCATCGAGCCGATCCGCTACCTCGTCGCGCCGGCGCTGATCGCGATGCTGGTCATGCTGCCGGCGCTGACGATCTTCGCGAACGCGGTCGCGATCCTCGGCGCGGCGCTGTACAGCGCGCCGGCGCTGAACGTCACACCGGCTGCGTATCTGCTGCAGACGATGTCGCTGCTGTCGACCGGCGACGTCGGCCAGGGCTTGGCGAAGAGCCTCGTGTTCGCGCTGCTGATCACGATGATCGGCGTCAGCACCGGCTTCTCGGTCGTCGGCGGCGCCGAGGGCGTCGGCCGCGCGACGACGCGCGCGGTCGTGCTGTCGATCTGCTGGATCATCGTCGTCGACATGGTGTTCTCGTACTTCCTGAATCGCTGACCGGCGCATGCAACCGATTCCGACGCGCGGCAGCGGAAAGCTGCCGCAGGGCTTCTCCGATCCGATCGCGGCGCGGCTTTCCGCGGCGCCGAGCGGCGTGCCGCCGTTCGATCGGCTCCGGGTCTTCTCTTCCCGGCGTGCCGAGTTCCGCGCCTCGGGACAGGCGGCGATTACGAAGTCCAGCGGCGGCGTCGACGTTCTCGTCGCCGGCAACTCGTCGCGCCGGCCCGAATGGAACCTGCGCGTGCATGCGGTGCCGGGCGCGCACGCCGCCGCCGCGCGGGCGAGCGCCGCCGCGGTGAGCGGCGGATTGCGCGCGCGGCTCGTCGAGGCCGGCGCCGCGGCCGACGGGTTCGGCCGAGCCGTCGCCGACGACCCGGCGGGTGGCAGGGCGCGCTCCCGATGAATGCACCGGCTCCCCTGATCGAAGTCGAGCGGCTCGAAGCCTGGTACGGCCGCCGCCGCGTGCTCGACGGCGTCGACTTCACGGTCGGCGCCGGCGAGATCCGCGTGATCATGGGCGGCTCCGGCTCCGGCAAGAGCACGCTGCTGCGCCACCTGCTCGGTCTGCAGCGGCCGGTCGGCGGTTCCGTGCGCCTGTTCGGCGTCGATCTCGGCCGCGCCAGCGAGCGCGAGCTGATCGACGTGCGCAAGCGCATCGGCGTGTCGTTCCAGGGCGGTGCGCTGCTGACCTCGCTGACGGTCGGCGAGAACGTCGCGCTGCCGCTGCGCGAGCACACGAGGCTCGACGAGTCGACGATCCGGATCATGAGCCGGCTCAAGCTCGAGGTCGTCAATCTCGGCGGCTTCCAGGACCTGATGCCGAGCCAGCTCTCCGGCGGCATGATCAAGCGCGCCGCGCTCGCGCGCGCGATCGTCATGGACCCGCGCCTGCTGTTCTTCGACGAGCCCTCGGCCGGGCTCGACCCGGTCGTCTCCGCCGAGCTCGACGAGCTGATCCTGCGCCTGCGCGACGCGCTGCGCATGACGATCGTCGTCGTCACGCACGAGCTCGAGAGCGCGTTCAAGATCGCCGACACGATCACCGTGCTCGATCAGGGCGAGGTGCTGATGACCGGCACCGTCGCCGAGGTGCGCGCGTCGCCGAACGAGCGCATCCAGGACCTCCTGAACCGGCGCCCGCGCGAAGTGCAGATCGACGTCGACGCCTACCTGAGGCGCCTGACCGAGGAGGAGGCCTGAGATGGTAGAGTTCGGCGGGAGGATCGCAGCCGGTCCTCGTCGCGGCGGACGCGGATGGCCGTCCGGCGTCGCGGCGGCGGAGCGGCGGCGCGGGGTTTTCGTGCGGCCCGCGCCGCGCCGGCGCGGACGCGGCGCAGAGGGCAGGCGGTGAGACGCGACACGATCAACTACGTGCTCGTCGGCGCGGTCGTCGTCGCCGCGCTCGCGCTGCTGCTGATCGGGCTCGCGCTGATCACCGGGCGCGGCGTCGCGACGACGGACTACTTGGTGCGCTATCGCGACGTGACCGGCCTGCGCTACGGCGCGCCGGTGTTCTACCAGGGCTATCGGATCGGCCAGGTCGGCGGCGTCACGCCGGAACGCGATGCCGGCGGCACGCGCTACCGCGTCGAGCTCGCGCTGCGCCGCGACTGGCCGATTCCGCGCGACAGCACCGCGCGCCTGCAGTCGAGCGGCCTGCTCGCCGACGTCTCGATCGGCATCCGCGAAGGCACGAGCCGCGACGTGCTCGCGCCCGGCGGCGAGCTCGCCGGCCAGGAGGGCGGCGACCTGTTCGCGGCGATGAACGACCTCGCCGTGCAGGTCGGCGACCTGACGCGTACGCAGATCGCACCGCTGATCGCGATGCTGTCGCAGCGCGTCGATTCGATCACCGGCGCGATCGACGCGCGCGCACCGCAGATCCTCGATCGGACCAATGCGCTGCTCGAGCGCGTGACGCTCGCGTCGGACGCGCTGAACGACGTGCTGAAGCCGGAGAACCGCGCCGCGGTCGCGACGACGCTCGGCCAGGTCGCCAAGCTCAGCACCGAGCTGCGCCGCACGCGCGAGACGCTCGATCAGGCGCTCGGCGACGTCGCCGGCATCGCGAAGGACAACCGCGCCGACGTGCGCCGTTCGATCGAGGACCTGAGCAGCGTGCTCGCGGCGCTGTCGAGCCGCATGGAGGTCATCACGCATCATCTCGAATCGGCGAGCCGCAATCTCGACGAGTTCAGCCGCGAGATCCGCGCGCATCCGAACCGGCTGATCCTCGCGCCGAAGGCCGACACGCTCGACGTGGAGCCGCAATGAACGCGCGCTGGCTCGTTCCGTTCGCCGCGACCGCGCTCGCCGCCTGCAGCGTGCCGGCCGTGCCGGACTTCACGTATTACCGGCTGCCGCGCGCGCACGCGCTCGAGCCGGCGCCGGCGCCGCTGTTCCGCGACGCGCTCGTCGTCGAGCCGTTCAACGCGGACGGACTGTACGCCGACCAGGCGCTGATCTATGCGCTCGACTCCGGTGCGCAACAGCTGCGCCAGTACCATTATCAGCTCTGGACCGATCCGCCGACGCGGATCCTGCAGCGCCGGCTGATCCTCGAGCTGCGTGACGCGCACGCGACCGCCGAGGTCACCGACGAGCTGCCGGCGAGCACGCCTGCGGTCCACGTCAGCGGCATCATCCTGCGCTTCGATCGCGTGCCGAGCACGGCCGGTGCGTTCGACGCGGTCGTGGCGTTGCGGCTGCGCGCGAGCGCGCACGATGGCAGCGTGCTCGTCGACGAGTATTATCGTGCGCAGAAGCCGGCCGGCGGCGCCGCGATCAGCGCGACGGTCGACGCCTACGGCGCGGCGGTCGACGAGATCTTCGCGCAGTTCTATGCGGACCTGCGCAAACGCGCCGAGAACGCCCGTGCTCGATGACGCCAGCCTGACCCGACTCGCCGAGATCGGCATCGACGTCTATCTGCCGCGCGGCGCGCCGGCGGCGGCGATCCCGGCGCAGCCGCGTGCGGCCGCGCCGGACGCTTCCGCGCCGACCGCCGCGCGCGCCGCCGCGGTGCTGATCGTCGCCGAGACGTCCGCCGCGCGCGGCCCGCTCGACGGCGTCCTGCGCGCGCTGCGATACGCGCAGGTCGACGGCGAGCTCGCGCCGGCCCCGGACGACACGGCGCTCGCCGCCGCGCGCGGGCTCGTGATCTTCGGTGAAGCGCGGGCACGGCGCATCGGCGCCGGCCTGCCCGCGCCGCGGCAGCAGCAGATCGCCTGGGTCGTCGCCGCCGAGGTCGCGGCGCTCGCCGGCGACGCGCGGGCGAAGCGCGCGCTCTGGAGCGAGCTGAAGCGGCTCGTGCGCGCGGCGCGCGACGGCGGGAGCCGGAGCGCGTAGCGATGGTCGCGATCCTGAAGCCCGACGCGCCGGAGTTCCGCCGGATGCGTTCGAACGACCTCGACGAGGTCGCCGCGATCGAAGCCGAGGCGTACGCGTTCCCGTGGAGCCGCGGCATCTTCCGCGACTGCATGCAGGCCGGCTACGACTGCGTCGTGCTGGCCGGCGAGGCCGCGATCGTCGGCTACGGCGTGCTGTCGACCGGCGCGCGCGAAGCGCACATCCTGAACGTCTGCGTCGCACCGGCCGAGCAGGGACGCGGCTACGGTCGCCGCATCGTCAAGCGCCTCGTCGACCTCGCGCGCTGGCACCGCAGCGAGCGCGTGTTCCTCGAAGTGCGTCCGTCGAACCCGCGCGCGATCGCGCTGTACGAGTCGGTCGGCTTCAACGAATTCGGCCGTCGTCCGAACTACTACCCGGCCAAGCGCGGTCGCGAGGATGCGCTCGTCATGGCGATGGAGCTGCTGCCGGGCGATTCGGATTGAATCGCCGCGTAGGCGCCGGCTTCAGCCGCGATCCGGACGTTGCGTCACGCCCAGCTGCCGATCGTCGGCCGCTGATCGTGCGTCATTCCCGTGAACGGAAATCGATCGCTCCGATGCCGATCGCGTAGGACGACGCGCCCGGTGGCGCGCCGCCGAATCGACCGCGCGTCGGCCGTCACAGCGCTTCGAGCTTGCCGAGCTGCTCGCGCAATGCGGTCAGCGTCGTCGTGAACTCGCCGAGGCGCTGCTGCTCTTTCTCGACGACGGCGGCCGGCGTGTTCGGGCCGAAGTTCGCGAGCTTCGTGCGCGACTTCGCGAGCTCGCCGTCGATGCGCCGCAGCTCGCGCTCGAGGCGTTGCTTCTCCGCGTCGAGGTCGATCAGCCCGGCGAGCGGGATCAGCAGCTTCAGGTCGCCGACGACGCCGGCCGCCGCGGCCGGCTCCGCGTCGCCGGCCTCGAGCCAGCGCTGCGATTCGGTGCGCGCGAGGAATGCGATCTGCGCGGCGAACTTCCGCACGCGCGCGCGATCGCCCGCGTCGCCGCCGGCGAACAGCAGCACGATCGACCGGTTCGGCGCGACGTTCATCTCGCTGCGGATGCGGCGGATCTGCGTCAGCACGGCCTTCAGCCATTCGATCTCGGCTTCCGCGACGGCGTCGACCGCGAACTCGTCCGCGCGCGGATATCGCTGCCGAAGGATGCTCGCGGATGCCGACGCGTCGTCCACGGCGGTGGGCGACCGCGCGGGTTCGTCCGAGGCGGTCGGCGAAGACGGCGCGTTCCCGGCGCTGAGCGAGGCGCGCACGCGTAGCTCCTGCCAGATCTCCTCGGTGATGAACGGGATGATCGGATGCAGCGCGCGCAGCACCGCGTCGAGCACGACGAGCAGCGTGCGGCGCGTCGATGCGGCCGCGCGCGCGTCGTCGCCGTTCAAGGCCGGCTTGGAGAGCTCGAGGAACCAGTCGCAGTAGTCGTTCCAGACGAACTCGTAGAGCGCCTGAGCGACGAGGTCGAAGCGATAGACCGCGAACTGCGCCTCGACCTCGGCGAGCGCCGCGCGCAGCCGCGACAGGATCCATTTCTCGGCTTCGGTCACCGGCGACGGCGGTACGGCCTCCGCCGCGGACGCCGTCTCGGCGTTCATCAGCACGAAGCGCGCCGCGTTCCAGAGCTTGTTGCAGAAATGCCGGTAGCCGTCGGCGCGCTTGAGGTCGAAGTTGATCGTGCGGCCGTAGGTCGCGAGCGCCGCGAACGTGAAGCGCAGCGCGTCGGCGCCGACCGCCGGGATGCCGTCCGGATAGTCCTTGCGGATGCGCTTCTCGACCTTCTCGCGGACCTGCGGGATCAACAACGACGCGGTCGACTTCGCGACCAGCGCGTCGAGGCCGATGCCGTCGATCAGATCGATCGGATCGATCGTGTTGCCTTTCGACTTCGACATCTTCTGGCCTTCGGCGTCGCGCACGATCGCGTTGATGTAGACCGTGCGGAACGGCACCTCGCCGGTGAAGTACCGGGTCGCCATGACCATGCGCGCGACCCAGAAGAAGATGATGTCGAAGCCGGTCACGAGCACCGCGCTCGGCAGGAACGCGCGGTCCTCGGGCCAGTTCGCGACGACTTCGCCGTGCTCGCCGCGGACCGCGCCTGCGGCGGGCCAGCCGAGCGTCGAGAACGGCCACAGCGCGGACGAGAACCAGGTGTCGAGCACGTCCTCGTCTCGTCGCAGCGCGCCGACCGGACGGGTCGGCGCGTGCGCGATCGCATCGGCTTCGTCCTCGCCGACGAACACGTTGTCGGCTTCGTCGTACCAGGCCGGAATCCGATGCCCCCACCAGAGCTGGCGGCTCACGCACCAGTCCTGGATGTTCTCGAGCCACTGGTTGTAGGTCGTCGACCAGTTGTCCGGCACGAAACGGATCGCGCCGTCGCGCACGGCCGCGAGCGCGGGCTCGGTGATCGCCTTGCGGCCGCCGGGGCGACTGTCCGGCAGCACGTCGCGGGTCAGGTCGAGGAACCACTGGTCGGTCAGCATCGGCTCGACGATCGCGTCGGAGCGCTGGCTGACCGGCACCTGCAGCTTGTGCTTCTTCGTCTCGACGAGCAGGCCCTCGGCTTCGAGATCGGCGAGCACGGCCTTGCGCGCGGCGAAGCGGTCGAGGCCGCGGTACTTCTCCGGCGCATCGGCGCCGATCTTCGCGTCGAGCGTCAGGATCACGCGCGGCTCGAGCCCGTGCCGGGCGCCGAGTTGCCAGTCGTTGAAGTCGTGCGCCGGCGTGATCTTGACCGCACCGGTGCCGAACTCGCGCTCGACGTAGTCGTCGGCGACGACCGGAATCTCGCGTCCGGTCAGCGGCAGCTTCAGCGTCTTGCCGACGAGGTGCCGGTAGCGCTCGTCGTCCGGATGCACGGCGACCGCGACGTCGCCGAGCATCGTCTCCGGACGCGTCGTCGCGACGACGAGGCCCTCGCCGCCGTCGGCGGCCGGATAGCGGATCGACCACAGCGAGCCTTCGCGCTCGACGTTGTCGACCTCGAGGTCCGACACCGCGGTCATCAGCACCGGGTCCCAGTTGACCAGGCGCCGGCCGCGATAGAGCAGGCCGGCCCGGTACCATTCGACGAACACCTTGCGCACCGCGGCGGACAGGCCCTCGTCCATCGTGAAGCGCTCGCGCGACCAGTCGACCGACGCGCCGAGCCGGCGCATCTGCCGCGTGATCGTCGAGCCGGACTGTTCCTTCCAGGCCCAGACGCGCTCGACGAACGCCGAACGGCCGAGGTCGTGGCGCGTCCGGCCTTCGGCGGCGAGCTGGTTCTCGACGATCTTCTGCGTCGCGATGCCGGCGTGATCGGTGCCGCCCTGCCACAGCGTGCGGAAACCGCGCATGCGGTGATAGCGGATCAACGCGTCCATGATCGTCTGCTGGAACGCGTGGCCCATGTGCAGCGTGCCGGTCACGTTCGGCGGCGGAAGCAGGATGCAGTACGGCTCGCCGTCGCCGGACGGCGCGAACAGGCCGCGCGCCTCCCACTCGGCGTACCATTTCGACTCGATCGTGCCCGGCTCGAAGCTCTTGTCCATGCGGCGCGCGACGGCCGCGGCGCGGCCGATCCTTCAAGGAAACGAACCGCGCATTGTAAGGCGAGCCGCGCCGCACGTCGCGACGCGCCGTCCTGCCGCCAGGCCGAGAGGAGCCGCCATTGGACGCCGACGTTCACGTCATCGACCATCCGCTGGTGCAGCACAAGCTGACGCTGCTGCGCAAGAAGACGACGAGCACCGCGGACTTCCGCCGCCTGCTCGCCGAGCTGTCGGCGCTGATGGCCTACGAGGTCACGCGCGACCTGCCGACGCGCGAGGTCGCGATCGAGACGCCGCTCGCACCCGCGCGCGGACGCCTGATCGACGGCAAGAAGACCGTGCTCGTCGTCGTGCTGCGCGCCGGCATCGGCATTCTCGACGGCATGCTCGGCGTGCTGCCGAGCGCGCGCGTCGGCCACGTCGGCCTGTACCGGGACCCGAAGACGCTGCGCGCGGTCGAGTACTACTTCAAGATGCCGCGCGGCATGCACGACCGTGACGCGATCGTCGTCGATCCGATGCTCGCCACCGGCCATTCGGCCGCGGCCGCGCTCGATCGCGTCGCGCAGACGAAGCCGCGCTCGATGCGCTTCGTCTGCCTGGTCGCATGCCCGGAGGGCCTCGCACACCTGCGCGAGCGGCATCCCGGCGTGCCGGTGTACACGGCCGCGGTCGACGCCGGCCTCGACGGCCACGGCTACATCGTGCCGGGCCTCGGCGACGCCGGCGACCGCTGCTTCGGCACGAAATAACGGCGTCGGCGTCGCCTGCGCGGTCGCGGCTGAAGCCGCTTCCTACGGGACATCGTGCGCCACGCCGGTCGCGGCTGAAGCCGGTTTCTACAGGACATCGTGGCTGCGCCGACTCGCGTGCGGTTCGGCTCGTGCAGGGCGCCATCGGCCCGCGCTCCGCATCGGCGACGAGGACGCGGTGCGGCGTCAGTGCCGGTGCGGCACGATCGCGCGGATCGGCGACGGAGGCGGAGCGCACCGCGCGTACGACCGCGAACGCGGCGGACTCGAGCCGGCCGAACGGCGCTCGGCCGCGCGCGCGGCGCGTCCGCCCCTTCACATGTCGTGCTTGGCGACGTCGAACCCCGCCGCCTTGTACGTCTTCCAGCGCGCGCGCGAACCGAGCCGGTCGGCTTCGTCGGCCGGCACGACCTCGAGCACGCGCTCGAACAGGCCCGGCGCGCATTCGTCGCGCAGATTGATCACGAGCGGGCGATCCGCCGCCGCGACGCCGGGTGGCACGATCAGGACCGGCGTGATCGCGTCGTCGTCGTCGCCGGCGATCTGGTGCGGCACGAACGCGTCCGCGTCGAAATCCCAGAGCTTCTCGTCGAGCGCTTCGGCCTGTTCGATCGTGCGCGCGAGGATCAGCGTCGGCTGCTCGCTGGCGAAGGCGCGCCGGGCGAGCTCGCAGACGAGCCGCAGCGGATCCTCGCGGAAGCGAGGCTTGTCGATCAGGTAGAAGTCCGCGCGCGGCATCGACCGATCGCTCCCGACGGCTCAGCCCTGCACCGGCGCGGCGCCGCGCAGCGACAGCGCGACGACCATGCCGAGCATCATCGCGACGATGCCGCCGAACACGACGCCGAAGAAGCTGAGGATCGCCTGCCCGCGCCGTCCCTGCGGCCGCGTCTTGTAGAGGTAGTACGGCACGAACACCGAGGTCAGCATCACGATGCCGAGGTTCAGCCACCACGGCCGGCGGATGTCGAGCTGGCGCGAGTCGTACTGCAGCCAGGCGAAGCAGGCGAGCAGCACCGCGATCTGGTGCGCGATGTTCAGCGGACTCGCGCGGAGCTCCTCGGCGAGCGCCGGCGCCGCATCCGGCGCGGCGAGCCCGGGATACGTCGTCACCAGCAGCATGCCGAAGATCAGGTTGAGGCCGAACACCGCGGCGATCGCCCGGATCTTGCGCCGCTGCAACGGGTCGGTCGGCGCGTTCACGCGCTGCGGTCGATCAGATACTGCGTCAGCAGCGGCACCGGGCGCCCGGTCGCCAAGCCCTTGCGGCCCTCGTCCCAGGCGGTGCCGGCGATGTCGAGATGCGCCCAGCGCCGGCCGTTCGTGAAGCGCGCGAGGAAGCAGCCGGCCGTGATCGCGCCGGCGTACTTGCCGCCGATGTTCGCGACGTCGGCGAAGCCGGACTCGAGCTGGCTCTGGTAGTCGTCCCACAGCGGCAGGCGCCAGGCGCGGTCGTGCGTCGCGCGGCCGGCCGCGAGCAGCTGCTCGGCGAGTTCGTCGTCCTTGCTCATCAGGCCCGACGCGTGCTTGCCGAGCGCGACGACGCAGGCGCCGGTCAGCGTCGCCGCGTCGATGACGATCTCGGGATCGAATTTCTGCGCGTACGTCAGCGCGTCGCAGAGGATCAGCCGGCCTTCGGCGTCGGTGTTCAGCACCTCGATGGTCAGGCCGGACATGCTGGTCAGGATGTCGCCGGGACGATACGACTGGCCGTCCGGCATGTTCTCGACAGCCGGCACGATGCAGACGAGGTTCAGCGGCAGCTTCAGCTCGACCGCGGCGAGGAACGCGCCGAGCACGCCGGCCGCGCCGCACATGTCGAACTTCATCTCCTCCATGCCGGCGCCCGGCTTCAGCGAGATGCCGCCGGTGTCGAACGTGATGCCCTTGCCGACCAGCGCGTACGGCCGCGCCTTCGCGTCCTTGCCCTGCCAGCGCAGCACGACCAGCTTCGGCGGATTCGCCGAACCCTGCGCGACGCCGAGCAGCGAGCCCATGCCGAGCTTGCGCATGTCCTCGCGCTCGAGCACCTCGAGCGTCACGCCCGCGTGCGCGTCGGCGATCTGCTTCGCCTGCGCGGCGATGTAGGCCGGGTTGCAGATGTTCGGCGGCAGGTTGCCGAGCTCGCGCGCGAAGCGCACGCCCGCGGCGATCGCGCGCGCTTCGGCGAGCGCGCGCTCGGTCTTCGCGTCCTTCGCCGCGGCGAACACGATCGCGCCGAGCTGCGGCGTCTTCGGCGCGTCCTTCGGCTTGAACGTCGCGGTGTAGCGGTAGGCCTGCGCGTCCGCGGCGAGCGCCGCGGTGCGCAGCCGCCAGGCGAGGTCGCGGCCCGGCACCTCGATCTCGGTCAGATACGAAGTCGCCGAGTCCACCGGCAGGCCCTTCAGCGCGCGCGCGGCGTCGTTCGCGGCGCGGTGAAACGCCGCGGCGTCGAATTTCTTCTGCTCGCCGAGGCCGACCACGAGCACGCGCGGCGCGGCGACGTCGGCGAGGCCGAACAACAGCGTCGAGCTGCCGGGCTTGCCGGTCGCGTCGCCGCTGTCGATCAGGCGTTTCAATGCGCCGCCGGATTTCTCGTCGACGCGCGCGGCGGCGGTCGTGAGCACGTGGTCCTCGTAGAGGCCGACGACGAGGCAGGGCGTGGCTGCGCCTTCCGGCGCGTCGACGGTGGTGCTGAACTTCAGAGTCATCGATGGTTCCGCGGAGTTTCGGAATGATCTGCGCGCCCCGGTTACACTTGCCGGGTTCACCCGACGGAGCAGGCCCGAATTCGGCCGGCAACGACGACGTGCAGGTCATGCCTCCGGCCGGCCGCCGCGTGCCCTCACACGCATGAAGCTGTCCATTCTAAGCCAAAGCGCTTTCGCGCGCCGCGCACGCGACCGCCTGCGCCTGCGCATCATCGACCGCTACCTGCTGACCGAGGTGGCGACGAGCTTCGTCGCCGCGACCGTCGTGCTGCTGCTCGTGCTGGTCGGCGGCGCGGTCGCCGAGCTGCTCGCGAAGATCGCGCGCGGGCGCATTCCGGCCGACCTGCTGTTCACGCTGATCGGCCTGCGCACGGTCGGCACGCTGACGATCCTGATGCCGCTGGCGACGCTGCTCGGCGTGCTGCTCGCCTACGGGCGGCTCTGGCGCGACAGCGAGATGGCGGTGCTGCAGTCGTCCGCGCTCGACGTGCGCGGCCTGGCGCGGCCGCTCGCGCTGTTCGCGCTGCCGACGATGGTGCTGCTCGGGCTCGTCTCGTTCTGGCTCGGGCCGGCCGCCGACCGCCTCGCGCAGGACCTCCTGCAGGAGGCGAACCGCTCGCTCGTCGTCGCCGGGCTCGAGCCGGGCCGCTTCGTCGAGCTGCCCGGGCGCGACGGCGTCATCTACGTCGGCGAGATGTCCGCGGACGGCACGCGCTTCAAGCGCATGTTCATCGAGAACGAGCGGCCCGACGCGAAGGACAAGACGAAGACGCGCATCGACGTGATCACCGCGACCCACGGCTACCTGTATCACGACGCCGACGGCGTCGGCCGCTACATGGCGTTGCAGGACGGCTTCCGCGTCGAGGGCAAGCTCGGCGAGGACGACTACCGGCTCGTGCGCTTCGCGCGCAACGACATCAAGCTGCCCGACAGCGACAACGACGAAGGCAACGACACCTCGCTCAAGCGCTCGGCGCCGACGCGCACGCTGCTGGCGACGCCCGGCGATCCGGTCATGCGCGCGGAGTTGCACTGGCGGCTCGCCGCGCCGCTGTCGGTGCTCGTGCTGACGCTGCTCGCGCTGCCGCTGTCGAAGTCGAGCCCGCGCGAGCCGCGCTACGCGCGCCTGCTGATCGCGCTGCTCGCGTGGCTGATCTACTACAACGGCCTGCTGTTCGGACGCTCCTGGATCAGCCAGGGCAAGCTCGCGCCGGGCTTCGGCCTGTGGTGGGTCTACCTGCCGACGGTCGCGATCGCGCTCTGGCTGATCTGGGGCTCGCAGCGCCTGCGCCGGCCGCGCGGCGCCGCGGTGACGTCGCCGTGATGCGTCGCCTGGAGTTCAAGCGCGTCGACCGCCTCGTCGCGATGGCGGTGCTGATCGCGGTCGGCATGACCTGGGTCACCATCGTCGCGCTCGACGCGTTCCGCACGTTCATCATCGAGCTGAACGACGTCGGCCAGGGTCAGTACACGCTGACGAAGGCGGCGACGTACGTGCTGCTGACGCTGCCGCGGCGCTTCTACGAGATGTTCGGCTACGCGGCGCTGATCGGCGGGCTGATGGGGCTCGGCGGCCTCGCCAACAGCGGCGAGCTGACCGCGCTGCGCGCGGCGGGGCTCTCGAAGCTGCGCATCTGCGCGTCGGTCGCGCTCTGCCTCGGCGTGCTGACCGCGCTCACGTTCGCGATCGGCGAGACGATCGGGCCGTTCGGCGAGCGCAAGGCACAGGCGCTGTCGCTCGCCGCGAAGTCCAAGGACGTCGCGCTCGCGAAGGGCGGCGCGCTGTGGGCGCGCGACGGCGAAACCGTGATCAGCGCGCGGCGCGGCCGCACGCGCAGCGGCGGCGAGGTCGACCTCGAGAGCGTGCGCGTGTTCGAGTTCGACGGCGAGGGCCGCCTGCTGTCGCTGTCGCTGGCCGGCGTCGCGCAGCACCGGCAGGGTGACTGGACGCTGCACGACGTGCGCCGCACCGAGTTCTCCGACGCCGGCGCGGCGAGCGTGCAGCAGGCCGAATCGCGCTGGCAGTCCGGCCTCGATCCGCGCCTGCTCGCGCTCAGCATCATCCAGCCGCAGTACATGCCGATCCGCGACCTCGAGCGCAACATCTACTATCTCGAGCGCAACCGCCAGGACGCGTCGAGCTTCCTCGCCGCGTTCTGGGCGCGGCTGTTCTATCCGATCGACGTGCTGACGCTCGCGTTCTGCGCGGTGCCGTTCGCGTTCGGCACGCTGCGCAGCGGCGGATTGTCGAAGCGGCTGTTCCTCGGCATCGTGCTCGCGCTCGGCTTCTACTTCCTGCAGCGCGCGATCGTCAGCCTCGGCGCGGTCTACGACGTGCATCCGGCGATCTCGAACCTGATCTCGCCGCTCGTGCTCGTCGGCGCGGCCTCGGCGTACTTCCGGCGGCATGCCTGACGCGCTCGCGTCGCGGCGGTTGCGCCGCGCCGGCCTCGCCGCACTCGCGCTCGCGTTCGTGGCCGCGTACGCGCCATTCGCCGCCGTGCACATGGATCTCGCGCGCGACGTCTGGATCGCGCGGCGCCTGCTCGACGGCGCGGAGTTCCCGCTGTCCGGCCCGGTGCTCGCCGGCACGATCCATCTCGGACCGATCTGGTACTACGTGCTCGCCGCCGCGCTCGCGCTCGGGCACGGCTGGCTCGGCGCGATCGTCGTGCTGCTCGCGCTCGCCTCGCTCGAATTTCCGCTCGCGTACCTGGCCGGAAAGGCCGCGGTCGACCGTCGCGCGGGTCTGCTCTGGGCGGCCGGCCTGGCCGTGCCGTCGTGGAGCAGCTTCGAGCCGCTGCTGCCGCTGCACTTCGTGTTCTCGAGCGCGCTCGATCTTGCGTTCGCGGTCTGCGCGCTGCGCTACGCGAAGCGGCCGCGGCGCAAGTACCTCGTCGCGATGGCGCTCGGCGTCGTGCTCGCGCTGCACGCGCATCCGGCGAATGCGGGCCTGTTCTGGGTCCTGGGCGCGCTCGCGGCGTGGTCGCTGCGGCGCGGCGCGTGCTCGGCACGGGATTGTGCGGTCGCGATCGCGGTCGGCGCGGTTCCGCTGCTGCCTTACCTCGTCTGGGACGCGGCGCACGGCTTCGCGGATCTGAGCGCCGGTCTCGCGTTCGTCGGCGATCCGGCGCGACGCGGCGGCGCCGCGCGGATCGTGCCGACGCTCGTGCAGAGCGCGATCGGCGGCACGTACTACTGGTTCCGCAGCGTGCTCGCGTGGCCGATCGCGGCGGCGGCCGCGGCGACCGCGGTGATCGGCGCGCTCGAGGCCGCCGGCGTCGCCGGGGCGCTGCTCGCGCTGCGCCGGCGCGACCGCCGCCGGCTCGTCGTCGCCGCGTTCGCGGCGGCCGCGGCGACGCTGCTGACGATCGCGCTGATCCGCGCGTCGACGCCGTTCTACATGACGACGCCGCTGCGCGTGCTCGCGCTCGGCATCGTCGCGTGCGGCCTCGCGCTGCTCGGCGAATCCGCACCGGCGCGGCTCGTGCGGCGGCTGTTCGCCGGCGTCGCGCTCGCCGCCGGCGTGGTGGCGGCGCTCGCCGTCGACGCGCATCAGCGGCGCGGTGACCTGCCGTTCGCGTTCCTGCCGATCTTCGACGTCGCCGCGCCGCCGCAGCCGGCCGCGCCGCTCGCGCTGAAGCCGGCTTACGCGATGGCGGCGAGCGGCCGGTTCCTCTGCCGCGCCGCGCCGGCCGGCGTGCACGGCCTGCTCGCGCAGCAGCTCGTGCACGATTACGGCATCGAGATGCGGCTGCGTTGCGGCAGCGCGGACGTGCGCCTCGGCGGCGACGACGCCGACCGACGGCATTGGATCGGGCTGTCGCGTGCGCTGCTCGCGCGCGTCGGCGTCGAGCCGTCGTTGCACGTCGGACCGCTCGGCCTGCTGCCGGCGAAGCCGGTCGCGTCCGCGTCCGTGGCGGCGTCGGCGCTGCCGCAGGAGCCGCTCTATCCGGCGCTGCAACCGCGCCTCGACGACGCGGCGCTGCGCCGCTTCCGCGTCGCGCTGGCGCCGCACGAGCACCTCGCGGTGACCGA
>DASWOS010000241.1:0-6796 GCA_036398645.1 Dokdonella sp.
AGATCCACGACCGCGCGCTCGCCGTCGAGCGCGTCGCCGCCGCGGCCGCGGCCGCGCGCGCGCTGCCGTTCCCGTTCACGCTGACCGCGCGCGCGGAAAACTTCGTGCACGGCCGCGACGATCTCGACGACACGATCGAGCGCCTGCAGGCATTCGAGCGCGCCGGCGCCGACGTGCTGTTCGCGCCGGGCCTGCCCGATCTCGACGCGGTGCGCACGGCCGCATCCGCGCTGTCGAAGCCGCTGAACTTCATGGCCGGCATCCGCGGCCGCTCGTTCGCGCTCGCCGAGCTCGCGGCCGCGGGCGTGCGCCGAGTCAGCCTGTCGACCTCGCTCTACCGCGCGGCGGCGACCGCGCTGGTCGAAGCCGCGCGCGAGATCCGCGACGCCGGCCGCTTCGATTATCTCGAGCGCACGCTGACGACCGCCGAGCTCGATGCATGCCTCTCGACGCGCGGCGCAGCGCCCGCGCGCGACCGCTAGTTCTTCGACCGGGAGACCCGCCGTGGTCCGCAACCGCACGATTCCGCTGCTGGCGCTGCTTCTCGCCGCCGGCGCGCCGACCGCGCACGCCGCCGCAGGCGTCTGCGCCGACGCCGCGCATCACGCGTTCGACTTCTGGCTCGGCGACTGGGACGCGTTCGACGAGGCCGATCCCGCGCATCCGCGGATCGCGCGCAATCGCGTCGACGCGATCCTCGACGGCTGCGTGCTGCGCGAGGACTACCGCCAGAACGACGGGCTCGAGGGCCAGAGCTTCACGAGCTACGACGCCTCGCGCGGCGTCTGGCATCAGAGCTGGGTCACGAACCGCGGCAACGTGCTCGTACTCGAGGGCCGCCGCCGCGGCCGCCGCATCGAGCTCGAGTGCCGCGACCGCGATGCGACCGGCGAGCGGCTCTGGCGCGCCGACTGGACGCCGGAGCGTGACGGCGTGCGCGAGACCGCGCGCATCTCGCGCGACGGCGGCAAGAGCTGGCAGCCGCTGTTCGATTTGACGTTCCGCGCGCATCGCGACGAGCGACGCCGGCGGCGCGGCACCGCGATTTCCGCGGCGCCGGGCTGCCGCTATCATCGCGGGCTCCGCGCCGCCGGCGGCGCGCCATGCCGTCCCGATGCCCATCTCCGATCCGGCCGCCGCGCGGCCCCGCCTACTCGGCCTCGCGACTGCGCTGATGTTCGCGCTCGCCGGCGGCGCGGTCTGGTGCCTGCTGTCGTTGCGCATGCGCGGCGATCTCGCCGGCTTCGCGTTCGTCGTCGCGCTCGCGGTGATCTGGCAGTTGCGCGTCAACGGCTGGGCCGGACGCTGGTCCGGCGCCGGGCTCGCCGCGGGCTGCGTCGCGCTCGCCGCGGTGTACGCGTTCTATCTGCAGGCCGTGGCGCAGGTCGCGGCGATGCTCGGCTTGCCGATGCGCGCCGCGTTCGTGCAGATCGGCCCGGCGATGGCGCTCGCGATCGCGCGCGCGAACGTGACGCCGGCAAGCGCGGCGATCGTCGCGCTCGCCGCCGTGTTCGCGGCCTGGGCGACGCGGCGCGAGGGCCGCCTCGGCCGACGCGCGGCACCGCATTAGCGCGCCGGCGCTCCGTCGCAAGACCGCGGGTCTCGTTCGCGGCGCGCCCGCCGCCGCACGTGCACGAAACCGCGGGCAGGATCGCGGCGTCGTGCGCGCCAGCGGCGATGGATGCGGTTCCGCCGCGGCGCGATCGCCGCATGCCGTCGCCGGTATGCTGCGCTCGACGCCGCCACGCCGACGGTGCGCGATGCGGCCGCGACCGCCCGACGCCGGCTCCGCCGCGCACGACGCGCTACGCGGGGGCGATCCGCGGCACGGCGCGCGGCTCGAGCCATCGTCGCGACAGCCGGCGCCCGAGCGCGATCGCCGGCTTCTCGACGTAGCGATAGCTCAGGCTCGAGAAGAATACCGTCACCACGGCGACGCCGGCGACGTAGACGCCGAGATGACGAGTACGCCACCAGGACGCCTCGTCCGTGCGCAACAACAGCCACAGCAGCACATTGAACACGACCGGATGCCACAGGTAGATCGAATAGCTGATCTCGCCCAGCCACGCCGTCAGCCGCCAGGTCACGCGCAGCACGGTGGTTCCTGCGATGAACGTCGCGAATGCGAGCACGTACGGCAGGTAGTAGCTCAGCGGGAACGCGAGCACGCGGCTGCAATACAGCGGATAGATCGTGGCCCAGGTCAGCGGCAGTGCCCATAGCACCACGCGCGCGAAGCGGTCGTCGAGCACGCGCTGCTGCCACGCGCGGTACAGCGAGCCCCAGAACATGATGCCGAAGTGCAGGAACCAGAACGAGGTCAGAAATACGTTCGCCGTCGTGTTGTCGAAGTGCAGCAGCACGACCGCGGCGAGGTGCAGCCCGACCAGCACGACGACGAGCGCCGCGACGCGGCGGTAGTCGAACAGGCTGCGCGCGAACAGCAGCGCCGCGCACATCAGGTAGAACAGCACCTCGACCACGAGCGTCCAGTACAGGCCGATCGCCGGCGGCACGTGGACGACGTCCTGCAGCAGCGCAGCGTTGATGCCGATCCACCGCAGCGGGAACGGGCGGCCCCAGATCAGATGGCAGGTCAGCGCGCCGATCGGGATCGACAGCCAGTACAGCGGAACGATGCGGAAGAAGCGCCGCAGCAGGAAATCGCGCACCGGCGCCGGCGCGTCGCGGCGCACGCTGAACGGAATCACGAAGCCGCTGATCGCGAAGAACAGCACGAGGCCGTAGCGGCCGACGTGGACGCGGTGCGCCGCGTCGTAGACCCAGCGCGTCGTCGCGGTGGCCGGGCTCAGCTTCAAGAACATCTCCGACACGTGCATCCAGACGACGAGCAGCGCGGCGAGCGCGCGCAGCGAATCGACGTGCGGGAGCCGCGCGCCCGGCGCGATCGACGCCGCCGCGGCGAGCCGGGCGCGCACGCGCGAGCCGAATCGCGCCGCTTGCGACGCCGCGCCCGGCATCAATGCGCGCCGCCGCCCTCGATCGCCTTCAGCTCGGCGATCAGTTGGTTCGCCGCCTCCTTGCCGTCGGCGTAGAGCATGCGCGTGTTGTCGGCGTAGAACAGCGCGTTCTCGATGCCGGCGAAGCCGGTGCCCTTGCCGCGCTTGATCACGATGACCTGGCGCGCGTCGACGACGTCGAGGATCGGCATGCCGAAGATCGGCGAGGACTTGTCGGTCTTCGCGGCCGGATTCACCACGTCGTTCGCGCCGATCACGATCGCGACGTCGCAGGTCTTGAACTCCGGATTCACCTCGTCCATGTCCGCGATCAGGTCGTACGGCACGCCGGCCTCGGCGAGCAGCACGTTCATGTGGCCCGGCATGCGCCCGGCGACCGGATGGATCGCGAACTTGACCTCCTTGCCGGCCTTGATCAGCGCCTGCGCGAGCTCCCAGATCTTGTGCTGCGCCTGCGCGACGGCCATGCCGTAGCCCGGCACGACGATGACCTTCTCGGCCATGTACAGAAGCGACGCCGCGTCGGCCGCGTCGATCGGCTTCTGCGCGCCGGCGATCGCCTCGCCGCTGCCGCCGCCGCCGAAGTTCGAGAACAGCACGTTGCTGATCGGCCGGTTCATCGCCTTCGCCATCAGCTGGGTCAGGAACGTGCCGGCCGCGCCGACGACCATGCCGGCGACGATCAGCGCCTCGATGCCCATCGCGTAGCCTTCGAACGCGACCGCGAGGCCGGTGAACGCGTTGTACAGCGAGATCACGACCGGCATGTCCGCGCCGCCGATCGGCAGCGTCATCAGCACGCCGAACGCGAGCGCGAGCACGAAGAACGCGACGACGAGGCTCGCGTCGAGCCGCCAGAACATCAGCGCGAGCCCGGCGAGCGCGGCCGCCGCGAACACGAGGAAGTTGACCGCCTGCTGGCCGGCGAACGTGAAGCGCTTGTCCATGCGGCCGTCGAGCTTGGCCCAGGCGATGATCGATCCCGCCATCGAGATCGAGCCGATCAGCGCGCCGACGACCGCGAGCACGAGCGTCGCGAGCGGCGGCGCCGCCTCGCCCGGCTGCGTGAACCTGAACAGCTCGCCGGCGCCGATCGCGGCCGCCGAGCCGCCGCCCATGCCGTTGAACAGCGCGACCATCTGCGGCATGTCGGTCATCGCGACCTTCTTGCCCCAGAGCCAGGTCGGGACCACGCCGACCGCGATGCCGACGACGATCAGCACGAGATGATGGCCGCCGGTGACCGCGAACGTCGCGAGCGTCGCGAGCACCATGCCGACGCCGGCCCAGACGATGCCCTTGCGCGCGGTGACCGGCGAGGACATGCGCTTGATGCCGAGGATGAACAGCACCGCGGCGAGGAAGTAGCTCGCCTTGGCGATGAAGCTCAGAAGTGCTTGCGTATCCATGGATCGGTCGCCTGAATGAGACCGCGCCGCACGACGGCCGCGGCGTGAAGACGGAGTGTTAGGTCGGCTCCTCGACCCGAGGCAGCAAGCGCGAATCGGCGAGCGCGCGGCGGTGGCCGACGCCGGCGAGATATTCCGCGTTCGATGCGGACGCGAGGAACGCCGCGACGCCGGACCGGCGGACCAGCATCGCCGCGTCCCGGCGTTCCTCGTGCGGACCGATCAGGAACGCGTCGCCCCGGCCGAAGAACAGGATCTCGCCGCAGGAGGCGCGCAGGTGCGGCGGCGTCGCTTCCATGTAGAGGCGGTAGGCGGTTTCGCCGGAGATCGGCGCGGTCCGCGCGAGCGCCGGCGACTCCGCGTCGTCGGCGACGGCGCGGAAGCGGAGCAGGTTCGGCACGACGACGGGTCCGGCGCTGCCGCGCGCGACGAACGCGCGCCCGGACTCCTGCGTCGGCTCCAGATGGGTCTGCGTCATCGCGTCGGCCTCGTCACCCGGTCTTCTTCTTGTCGTCCTTGCTCGACTTGAACATCTCGAGCATGCGCTCGGTCACGACGTAGCCGCCGGCCGCGTTGCCGGCGCCGAGCACGACGCCGACGAAGCCGATCGCGGTCGCGAGCGGCGTCTGCGCGTTCGCGAGCGCGATCATCGCGCCGACGAGCACGATGCCGTGCACGAAGTTCGAGCCGGACATCAGCGGCGTGTGCAGGATCACCGGCACGCGGCCGATGATCTCCTTGCCGGTGAACGCGGCGAGCATGAAGATGTACAGCGCGAGAAATCCGTCGATCATGGCGTCGTGCTCAGGGTTTGTCGGGCTTCGTGGGCGGCGGGCGCGACCCGCGTCGAGACGGGAGCGTGAACAGCGGGTCGGTGGCGGCGCGGACCGGCGCGCCGATCGGGCCTCCGCCCGGTCCGGAGCACGCGTCGCGCGCGAGGAACGGCGCGGCGCGCGCGAACGTCGGGCGCGGGGCGATCGCCGAGGCCGCGCGCATCGGCGCCAGCGGCCGGACGAGGCCGGCCGCGTGCGCGGCTCTGCGCAACCCGATCGCGCGCGCGTCCGGCGTGCATTCGGCTCAGCCCTGCCCGACCAAAGCCCGCGTCGGCTCGTGGCGAATCTCGCCGGCGTGCGTCAGGCAGGTCTTCGCGATCAGCTCGTCGGCCCAGTCGAGGCTCAGCGAGCCATCCTTGAGGCTCAGCTAGAGGAAGTTGTAGAGGTTCCTCGCGTACATCTCGCTCGCGTGCACCGGCGCGCTCGACGGCAGGTTCGTCGTGCCGATCACGCGCACGCCGTTCGCGGCGACGACGGTCTCGCCGGCCCGGGTGATCTCGACGTTGCCGCCGCTCTCGGCCGCGATGTCGACGACGATCGCGCCCGGCTTCATGCCGGCGATCATCGCCGCGCTGACGATGCGCGGCGCCGCGCGCCCCGGCACCGCGGCCGTCGTGACGACGACGTCGAAGCTCTTCAGCTGCTCGGCGAGCACCTGCTGCTGGCGGTCGCGCTCCTCCTGGGTCAGCTCGCGCGCGTAGCCGCCGCTGCCGGCCGCGCTGACGCCGAGGTCGAGGAACTTGGCGCCGAGCGATTCGATCTGCTCCTTCGTTTCCGGACGCACGTCGAAGCCCTCGACCTGCGCGCCGAGCCGCCGCGCGGTCGCGATCGCCTGCAGGCCGGCGACGCCGGCGCCGACGATCAGCACCTTGCTCGGGCGGATCGTGCCGGCCGCCGTCGTCAGCATCGGGAAGAATTTCGGCGCGGCCTCGGCCGCGATCAGCACGGCCTTGTAGCCGGCCACCGCGGCCTGCGAGGACAAGACGTCCATCGCCTGCGCGCGCGTCGTGCGCGGCAGCAGCTCCATCGCGAATGCGGTGATGCGGCGGTCGCGCAGCGCTTGCGTGCGCTCCGGCGCCAGATGCGGCTGCAAGTGGCCGATGACGACCGCGCCTTCGTTCAGCGCGGCGATCTCGGCCAGCGACGGCGGCTGCACCTTCAGCAGCACGCCGGCGCGTGCGAGCGCCGTACGCGCGTCGGCGGCGACTTCGGCGTCCGCGTACGCCGCATCGGCGAAATAGGCGCTGGCGCCGGCGCCCGCTTCGAGCACGACCTGTGCGCCGCGCGTCTTCAGCTTCTTCGCCACCTCGGGCGTCAACGCGACGCGGCGTTCGCCCGCGACACTTTCGCGCACCACCGCAACGGCAACCGGCATCTGCTTCCCCGACGTCGACGGACCGACCGGTTCCCCGGCATGCGGGAAGCCGGCGCAACTTTTCCGGCGCTGCCCCTGGCGCACCGCGCGGCACCCGCCGGCGTGCGGGCCTCGAGGCACCGCGACGGCCGCTCGGCACGGCCGCGCGGCATCGTAGCAAGCCGCGCGCGTTTGCCCAACAATGAAATTTCGTTC
>DASWOS010000242.1:0-9029 GCA_036398645.1 Dokdonella sp.
ACGAACCTCGGCGAGGCGCACGACGAGGCCGTCGAGCTTCCGAACCATCCGAAGAACGCCGCGCTCGGCACGCGCCGCGTGCCGCTCTCGCGCGAGCTCTGGATCGAGCGCGACGACTTCGCCGAAGTGCCGCCGAAAGGCTTCCACCGGCTGATGCCGGGCGGCGAGGTGCGCCTGCGCGGCGTCGGCATCGTGCGCTGCGACGAAGTCGTCAAGCACGCCGACGGCACGATCGCGGAGCTGCGCGGCACGCTCGATCCGAGCACGCGCGCCGGCCTGCCCGGCGCCGAGCGCAAGGTCAAGGGCACGATCCACTGGGTCAGCGCGCGCCACGCGGTCGCCGCCGAGGTGCGGCTCTACGACCGGCTGTTCACGGTGCCGGACCCGGACGACGCGAGCGACGGCAAGACCTACGCCGAGCACCTGAACCGCGATTCGAAGCGCATCGTGCGCGCCTGGCTCGAGCCCGCGCTCGCGGACCTGCCGCCGGAGCAGGCCGTGCAGTTCGAGCGGCTCGGCTATTTCGTCGCCGACCGCGTCGACCACGCGCACGACGCGCCGGTGTTCAACCGCACGGTGACGCTGCGCGACTCGTACGTGCAGGCCGCGCGCTGACGCCGCGCGCCGCGCGGCCGCGCACGACTCCGACTCCGACTCACGCGATCGTGCGCGGCCGCCGCCGCGTCGGTGCCGCGCGCGCGAGCGGAGCGTCCGCCGTCGGCCGATCCGCCCCGGCCCAGCGGTCGCGGCCGCGCGTGCACGCGGCGCGACCGCGCGGCGCGACCGAGCCGTCGTGTCAGGACGGCGGCAACGCGTAGTCGAGCTCGTAGAAATGCGCGCCGTCCTTCTCGATGACGATGTTCATCGAGCCGGACAGGCCCTCGAGCTCGCCGGTGCCGGAATCCGGCACGACGATCACGTGCAGATACGGCTTGCCGCGCGTCATCGTCGCGTCGTGCTGCAGCACGAACGTGCCGCTGCGTCCGCCGAGCGTGCCGGACACCTTCTCGATCGCGACGTAGCCGGCCGAGCCCTGCACCGGCGCCATCGCGCTCAGCATCTCGCCGCTCGCGCTCGCCTCGAGCTCGCCGCGGTACTGCTTCTCGATCGCCATCCGGCCGAGCCGGGCGCCGCCGGCGGCGTGCTCCAGCGCGAGCGCCTGCGGCGTCAATTTCACCTCGAACGGACCTCTGGCATGCTGGGTCATGATCGACTCCCGGGTTCCTGCCGCCGCATCCCGCGCCGGCGCCTGCGCGGCCGCCGGTGCCGCGAGCGCCACCGCGGCGCTCGCCGCGGCGGCACCGGGCGCGGCGCGTCCGACCGTCGCGGCGACGGGCCTGGTTCGCGTCGGCACGGCTCCGCTCCGCTGCGCGTCCGGCGCCACCGCGGGCCGGATCGACGACCCGCATTCGACCACCGCCGCGCGCGGCGCGATTGCAAAAACGCGACGCGCGGCGCCGGGCCGCGCACGCTACGCGCAATGAGCTTCGTGCGCGCGCCGCGCGGCGTCCTGCACCGAGCGCCGCCGGTCGGCGCGTTCCGCCACCCGCACCAGCCGGCGCCGCCGGACCTGGCCGCGTTCGTCGAGTTCTTCTGGTACGTCGGCTGGGACCTGCGCGGGCAGGCTCCGCAGCTCCAGGAGACGCTGCCGCACCCGAACGTGCACCTCGTGTTCGAGCGCGGCGACACGCGCGTGTTCGGCGTGCAGCGCCAGCGCTTCTCGCGCCGGCTCGAGGGGCTCGGCGGCGTGTTCGGCGTCAAGTTCCGGCCGGGCGGGTTCCACGCGTTTCTCGGCCGGCCGGTGGCGGCGCTCGCGGACGCGGCGCCGACGCTGCACGAGGTGTTCGGCGCGGCCGCGGAAGGCGTCGAGCGACGCGTGCTCGACGCCGGCGGCGAGCACGCGATGCGCGACGTCGCGGCGGACTTCCTGCGCTCGCGCGCGCCGCGCGCGGACATGCAGGCCGAGCGCGCCGCGGCGATCGTCGACGAGATCGCCGCGGACCGCGCGCTGACGCGCGTCGAGCAGGTGCTCGAGCGCCACCCGGTGAGCGAACGTGCCTTGCAGCGGCTGTTCCGGCGTTACGTCGGCGCGACGCCGAAGTGGGTCATCGGCCGCTTCCGCCTGCACGAGGCGGTCGAGCAGATCGCCGCCGGCCGCACCGTGGACGGGTGCGAGTTCGCGCTCGCGCTCGGCTATTTCGATCAGGCGCACTTCATCCGCGATTTCCATCGGCTGGTCGGCCGCACGCCGGCCGAATACGAGCGGCTGGCGCGACCGGCGGCGCGGACCGGCGCGTATTGACGGCCGCGCGGCGACGAGCGATCCGAATGCGGTGCCTCGCGAGCGCGCAGGCGGCGTTCGCGCCGGCGGCGCCGGGGCGGCGCGGTCGCGGCGCGGGCGAGCGGCCGGCGCCGACGCGCGGCACCGACCGCTCCGATCGAGGCGAGCTCCGTGCGGCGCGGCCGCTCAGCGCGCCGCCGCGGCCGGGTCGAAGCCGTCGCTGAAGATCGCGTCGTCGGCGATCGGCGTGGCGAGGTAGGCGCCGACCTGAAGATCGCCGTAGCGCGCCGTGCCGACGATCGCGCCGGACGCGTTGACCGCCTTCGCGGTCAGGAAGTAGTCGAACCCGGCGCTGTCGTCGACCTGCGCGTAGAGATCGTAGCTCTGCCCGCCGACGTAGACGAACGCCTTGAACTCGAGCGTCGAAAAGTCGTCGGCGCGGCCGACGACGACGCCGTCGTCGTTGACGCCGAGCGCCTGGCCCGCGGCGAGGCCGAGCGTCGCGCCGGGAATCGCCTGCACGCTGCCCTCGTCGCCGAACATGACCGGCACCGCGTCGCCGGAGCCGTCGACGTCCATGTAGCCGACGCGCACGCCGGCCGCGTTGATCGCGGTCGCGCCGCTCTCGACCGCGTCGCTCGCCGCGCTCAGCGGCCGCATCTCCGGCGTGCCGACCGTGCCGACGCTCGCATGCGCCGCCGAGAACTGATAGTTCCAGCTGCCGACGAGCTGGCCGGCGTCGTTGACCGCGTTCCAGCTCGCATTGATCGACGAGTCGGCGGTGTCGGTCGTGCCGTAGTCGACGACGCCGCCGTCGGCGGTCCAGACGAAGCCGTGGAACGCCTCGCCGGTCTGGTAGCCGCTTTTCAGGCCGACGACGATGCCGTTGTCGCTGATGTCGTAGGGCATCAGCGCGAGCGTCGGGTCGTCGCTGAGCAACTGGTACGCGGACGGATCGGCCGCGTTCCACAGCAGCGCCGGCGCGCTCTCGTCCCAGACCATGCCGTAGCCGACGATCTGGCCGGCGTCGTTGATCGCGCTCGCGTAGCCGTCGACCTCGGTGTCGGGATCGGCGCCGGTCGGCAGCGCGAGCGCGTGCACGCCGGATGCGTCCCAGAGGAACGGACGCTGCACGTAGTTCTCGTCGATGTAGTAGCCGACGACCTGCCCGGCGTCGTTGATGTCGTTCGCGTAGACGCCTTGCGCGCCGGGGATGTCGATCCGCGTCAGGTGATAGCGCGGCGCGCCGGCGTGCGCGGACGACGCCGCGGCGAGCAGAGCGGCGGCGAGCGCGGCGGCGCCGGACGGGAACGGACGGAAGGCTTTCTCGGACATGGCGTCGACGGTTCTCCGGATCGTGGAATGCGCGCCGCGCGGACGTGCGCGGCGCGTCCGACTATGCCGGCACGCGCCGCCGGCGCCATGCGAATCGGATTCGAATCCGGTTCGAGTCGCCTGAATCCGGCCGCGCGCACGGCGCGGCGCGCGTCACGGCGGCTGCGCGAGCTCGGCCGGCACGCGGCGCTCGCCGGCCAGGCGGCGCACCGCGGCGAGCGCCTCGGCCCAGTCGTCGCGACGACCGGCGGCGTGCGCGAGGCGCAGCCGCAGCAGCGCGCAGTCGTAGTCGACGCCGGCCCAGAGCGCGACGCGGCCGGCGACGCCGGCGGCCTCGTCGACGCGCCCGGCCGCGATCAGGTGATCCGCGTAGTCGACCGTGGCCGCGGCGACGGTCGCCGGCACGCCCTGCTCGTCGGCGAGCGCGAGCGCGGACTTGAACGCGCGCTCGGCGGCCTCGGCGTCGCCGCGCGCGAGCGCGCGGTCGGCGTCGGCGAGCAGGCGCAGCGGCGTGCGCGGATTCGGCGAGACGATGCCGGACGGCTGCGCCGCCGGCGGCGGCGCGTCGCCGGCGCTGCCGAGCTCGCGCTGCAGGCGCGCGCGCAGCAGGCCGACCTCGGCGCGCACGCTGTCGTCGTCGGCCGAGGGCAGCTCCGCGTCGGCGACCGCGGCGAGCTCGGCGAGCGCGGCGGCCGCATCGCCGGCGCTGCGCTCGAGCGCGGCGCGCGTCAGGTGCAGCCGCTCGGCTTCGGACGCGGCGGCCGGGCGCGCGGTCTCGGCGAGCGCGTCGAGCTGCGCGCGCGCGTCGGCGAGGCGTCCGCGCCAGAGCAGCCAGTCGGCGCGGTACAGGCCGACCGACCAGCGCGAGCTCGGGCTGACGATGCGCGCGTCGAGACCTTCGAGCTCCTCGATCGCGGCGCGCGCGGCGTCCTCGTGCAGCTGCGCGCGCGCGGTGACGTAGAGGTGCTGCAGCGCGTTGACGCGCTCCTGCACGAAGCCGAGGTCGCGGAAGCGCGCGACCGCGCGCTGCAGGTACGGCTCGGCCTGCGCGACGTGGCCGCGCAGGATTTCGAGCGCGCCGACGTCGGTGTCGACGCGCGCGACCCAGCCGGCGTCGCCGGCGCGCTCGAACGCGGCGCGCGCTCGCGCGTAGTCGGCCAGTGCGCCGGCGTAATCCTGCAGCGAGGTGCGGCTGATGCCGCGACCGAGATACGCGCGTCCGCGCGTGATCGCGTCGCCGTGCTCGCCGAGCGACGCCAATGCCGCGCTGAAGTCCGCGCCGGCTTCGGCGAAGCGGCCGCTGCGCACGTCGACGACGCCGCGCGAGTCGAGCAGCTCCGCGCGCAACGCCGCGTCGCCGGTCGGCGCGGCGAGCAGCGCGTCGAGCGTCGCGCGCGCCTCCGCGTACCGGCCGGCGCGGATGTCGACCTCGGCGAGCTGCTGGCGCAGCAGCGGCTGGTCGGCGACGAGCCCGGGCTCGGATTCGAGCAGCGCGCGCGCGCGCTCGACCTCGTTCGCGAGCAGCGCCGCGCGCGCCTGCTGCAGCGTCAGTGCGACCTTCGCGCCGGCGCCGGCTGCGACCGCGCCGGCCGGCGCGTGGCCGAGCGCCCCGCTCAGGCGGTCGCCGAGATCGGCGAGCGCGGCGAGCGGATCGGCCGCGCTCGCCGCGAGCTCGCGCTCGCCGTCGCCGCCGCGCAGGGACGCGGTCATGCGCCAGCCGGCGCCGTCGCGCCGCGCGGCGATGTCGACGATCGCGCCGGCGCCGGCGGCGGCGCGCGCGTGCCGTGCGAGCGCGGTGGGATCCGCGGCCGCCGGCGCGCCGATCGCTTGCAGCATCGCGACGGTCGCCTCGCTCGACACGACCGGCACGCCGTTGCGGCGCAGGCGCTCGACGACGACGTCCATGCCGCCGAGGCGCAGCCAGCGCGCGTCGGCGTCGTCGACGCGGATCGGCGCGACGAGCACGGTCGCCGCCGGCGGCGCGGACGGCGCCGCGCCGCGCCGTACGGCGACGAGCGCGAACGCGAGCAATGCACACGACGCGAGCGCGAGCGCGACGGCCGCGGCGCCACGGCGGAGCGTCGGCGCCGACCGCGCCGCCGGCGCCGAATCCGCGCGGGTCGCGGCCGTTCCCGCATCGGCCGCGATCGCGTCGGCGGCCGCAGCGGACGACGGCGCCGGCGACGCAACGAGTGCCGGCGCGTCGGCGCCGGTGTGCTCCGCGAGCGGCGCGACCCAGCGGTAGCCGTAGCCGGCCACCGTGCGGATCGCGCGCTGCTGCTGGCCGTCGTCGTCGACCGCACGGCGGCACTGCAGGATCAGCTGCGCGAGCTGCACGTCCGAGGCCGAGCGCCCGTCCCACATCGCCGCGATCAGCTCGTCGCGTCCGACCGCGCGCTCGCGGCGCTCGATCAGGAACAGCAGGCAGGCGAACACGCGCGGCGGCAGCGCGACGCGCTCGCCGCCGCGGCGCAGCTCGCGCGTGGCCGCATCGAGGCGGAACGCATCGAACACGAAAGTGCTCATCGCACGCCGCGCCCGCCCGACGCGGCGACGATGCCGCGGTCGCGCCGCCGCCCGCGCGCCGCGGCACGGGCGCGATCGGCCGATGGTCTGGGAGCTTCGGTCAAGCGCGAGTCGCCGCCACCGCCTGGATGAAGCGCGAATTACACCGCGTTCCGCACGGCTTGCCCAGCGACGCGCGGCCGACGCCGTCGCGCCGCGGCTCTTGAACGCGGCGATCCGAGCCGCACGTGGTGACGACGCGCCGCCCCGGCGCGCCGCCGCCTTCCGGAGAGCCGCCGATGTCCGCCAATCCCGCGCCGATCCGCATCGATTTCGTCTCCGACGTCGTCTGCCCGTGGTGCGCGATCGGCCTCGCCGCGCTCGAGCAGGCGATCGCGCGCGTCGGCGACGCGGCCGCGGTGGAACTGCATTTCCAGCCGTTCGAGCTGAATCCGCAGCTGCCGCGCGAGGGCGAGGACATCGACGAGCACCTGCGCCGCAAGTACGGCTCGACGCCGGCGCAGCTCGCGCAGAATCGCGAGGCGATCCGCGCGCGCGGCGCCGAGCTCGGCGTCGCATTCGGCGCGCGCGAGCGCATCTACAACACGTTCGACGCGCACCGCCTGCTGCACTGGGCCGCGCTCGAAGGCGCCGAGCGCGAGCGCGCGCTGAAGCACGCGCTGCTGCGCGCATACTTCGCCGACGGCGAGGACGTGTCCTCGCCCGACGTGCTCGCGCGGCTCGCCGCCGAGGCAGGGCTCGACGCGGAACGCGCGCGCCGCATCCTCGCCTCCGACGAGTACGCCGCCGACGTGCGCACGCAGCAGCGCTACTACCTCGAGCGCGGCATCCGCGGCGTGCCGGCGATCATCTTCAATCAGCGCCAGCTGATCTCCGGCGGCCAGCCGGTCGACGTGTTCGAGCGCGCGCTGCGGCAGCTCGCCGCCGGCGCCGCGGCCTGAGCGCGCCGCCGACCGGCGCCTACGCCGGCGCGGCGACGGCCGTGCGGCGGCGCGCGAACGCGCCGCGCAGCACACGTTCGGCGGGCACCGAGACGAAGCGCGCCACGAGCGCGCCGAGCAGCCACGCCGAGGCGACCGCCGGCACGTAGACGACGAAGCCGTAGCGCGCGTCGGTGCCGGACGCGTCGAACAGATCGACCGCGGCGAACACGACGAACATGTGCGTCAGATAGATCTCGTAGCTCAGCCGGCCCATCGAGCGCAGCCCGCCGAAGCCGCGGACCGCGCGTGTCGCGCCGGCCGCGTGGCGCCAGTGCATCGCGACGACGAGGCACGCCGCCGACGCGACCAGCAGCAGCATGACCGTATCGTGCAGCAGCGGCCACAGCCACGGCATCGCGAGCATCACCGCCGCGAGCCCGCCGGCGCCGACGGCGCCGAGCGCGACGACGACGCGGCCGCCCGGCGCGCGCACGCGCGCGGCGACGAGCGCGGCGAGCACGCCGGCCGCGATCGCCGCGATGCCGGGCAGGTACGCCTTCTCCTTCCAGATCTCGTCGTCGGTGATCGCCGCGAGCGAGAACGGCAGCGACGCGACGAGCACCCCGAGCAACGCGGCCAGCACGCGCTCGTCGCGCACGCCAAGGCAGACCAGCGGGAAGCCGAGATAGAACGCCTCCTCGATCGACAGCGACCACAGCACGTCCCAGCTGCCCGGCAGATAGCCGGTCGCGGCCTCGTACACGTTCAGGTGCAGGCCGAACGCGGCGAGCGCCGCGCGCGGCAGCGACTGGCCTAGGCGGCGGATCGCGTAGTCGGCGAAGCCGGCCTCGTGCAGCAGCGCGAGCACGCCGACCAGCAGCACGAGGCACGGCAGGATGCGCGCCGCGCGCCGCGCGTAGAACGCGCGCGGCTCGATTCGCGCGAGCCGGCCGCGCCGCGCGAGCACGTTCGTCGCGATCAGGAAGCCTGAGATCACGAAGAACACGAACACGGCCTCGTAGCCGTTGAAGTTCAGCGCGCCGAGCAGCCGTGCCGGCACGCAGCACGCGAGCGCGGACTTCTTCAGCGGCATGCGCAGGCCGAGATGGTGCAGCACGACGAGCAGGATCGACGCGCCGCGCAGCAGGTCGATCGACGGGTCGCGCCCGGCGGCGCGCGAGGGAATCGGATCGAGCGGCACGCTTCGTTTCGGCAGGCGGCGAAAGCGGGCATGCTAGCGCGATTCGCCTTCGCCGACGGAGCCCTCCGCATGACGACGATCCGCTTCGCGCTGCCGCGCTGGCTCGACCGCGAAATCGATCCGGATCGCGCGTACGCGGACGATGCGGCGCGCGTCGCGCTCGCGATCCGCCTCGCGCGGCGCAACGTCGAGGAGCGCACCGGCGGCCCGTTCGGTGCGGCGATCTTCGACGCGGCCGGGCGCGTCGTCGCTGCCGGCGTGAACCGCGTGCTGGCCGAATCGTCCTCGCTCGCACACGCGGAGATCGTCGCGTTCGCCGGCGCGCAGGCGCGGCTGCGGCGACATCGCCTGAACGAGGACGGCGGACGCTACGCGCTGGCGACGAGCGCGCAGCCGTGCTGCCAATGCTACGGCGCCTGCTTCTGGGCCGGGCTCGACGAGCTCCTGATCGGCGCGCGCGCATCCGACGTCGTCGCGCTCAGCGAGTTCGACGAAGGCCCGCTGCCCGGCGACTGGATCGGCGAGCTCGAACGCCGCGGCATCGCGGTCCGGCGCGACATCCTGCGCGAGGAGGCCTGCGCGGTATTCGTGCGCTACGCGGAGCTCGGCGGGCGGAGCTACTAGCGCGCAACGGCGGCGCGCCGGCCGCCTTTCGGCTCGATCAGCGCAGCGCGCGCGAGCGCGTGCTGCGCCCGTGATCGCGTACCACATGGCGCGAAAACCTCGAACGCCGACGCGTATGCCGCGCGCCGCACGCGGGTCC
>DASWOS010000243.1:0-8600 GCA_036398645.1 Dokdonella sp.
GCTTACGATCTCGTTTCGAGCCGGTCGCTCCGGCACGACGCAGGCTAATGCCGTGCGGTGCAGAGAGGTTGCAGAGACGGTGGAGAAAACAAGGAATACGCGTTAGCCGGATGTAAGGGCGGCCGTCCCCCGACGATGACCACGCCGCACCGACGCGCTACGCTGCGCGTCCTCGGGGAGGGTCGTCGATGCGGCGTCTGCTGAAAGGACTCGCGTGTCTGGTGCTGCTCGTCGCCGCAGCGGCGGCCGCGTCGTTCGTGCACGTGTGGTACTTCAAGCCGTACCGCATCGACTGGTTCTACGGCCGCGTGTTCGCGCAGTTCGCGCTGCAGAGCCCGGAGCTGCTGAGCTCGATGCGGATTCTGCCGTCGTGGCTCGATTTCTACGGCGGTGACCTCGACGATGCGTCGCTCGCGCACGAAGCCGAGATGGCCGCGCTGGTCGAGCGCGATCTCGACACGCTGCACCGCTACGATCGCGCCGCGCTCGACGACGAAGGCCGCCTGTCCTACGACGTGCTCGACTATTTCCTGTCGACGACGGTCGAGGGCGATCGCTATCGCGACTACGATTTCCCGGTCAACCAGATGTTCGGCGTGCAGTCGAGCCTGCCGAGCTTCATGGTCGACACGCACACGGTCGGCAACGAGCGCGACGCGAGGAACTACGTCGCGCGGCTCGACAAGTTCCCGCTGAAGTTCGCGCAGGTCCTCGACGGCCTGAAGCTGCGCGAGGCGAAAGGCGTGCTGCCGCCGAAGTTCACCGTCGACGAAGTGCTGAAGCAGATGAGCGACTTCGTCGGCGTGCCGGCGAAGCAGAACATGCTCTACACGAGCTTCGCGGCGAAGCTCGACGAGCTCGCGCCCGGCGCGATGCCGAAGGCGAAGCGCGACGCGCTGCTCGGCCGCGCCGAGGCGTCGATCGCGGAGCGCGTCTATCCGGCATACCGGTCGCTGATCGCGTACTTCCGTGCGCTGCAGCCGAAAGCGCGACGCAACGACGGCGCCTGGAGCCTGCCCGACGGCGACGCCTACTACGCCTGGCGCGTGCGCATGCAGACGACGACCGATCTGACGCCGGAGCAGGTGCACGCGCTCGGTCTCGCCGAGGTCGCGCGCATCGGCGGCGAGATCGACGCGATCCTGCGGCAGCGCGGGCTCGCCGACGGCACGATCGGCGAGCGCGTGCAGCAGCTCGCGCACGCGCCGGATGCGACGTTCCCGAACACGGCCGACGGCAAGGCCGCGATGCTGAAGCGCTACCAGGCAATCCTCGACGAGGTCGACGCCGGCCTCGGCGACGCGTTCGACGTGCGGCCGAAGCTCGGTGTCGAGGTCAGAGCCGTTCCGGAGTTCGCCGAGAAGACCGCGCCCGGCGCGTACTACCAGCCCGGCGCCTTCGACGGCACGCGGCCGGGCATCTTCTACGCGAACCTGCGCGACACCGCCGAGACGCCGAAGTGGGCGATGCGCACGCTGGCCTACCACGAGGGCATCCCGGGCCATCACTTCCAGATCTCGGTCGCGCAGGGCCTCACCGGCCTGCCGTTCTTCCGCCCCGTGCTGCCGTTCACGGCGTACACCGAAGGCTGGGCGTTGTACGCCGAGCACCTCGCCCGGGAGCTCGGCTTCGAGAACGACCCGCTCGACGACCTCGGCTGCCTGCGCGACGAGATGATGCGTGCGGTCCGCCTCGTCGTCGATTCCGGCATCCATTACAAGCATTGGACGCGCGAGCAGGCGATCGGCTACATGATCGACAACACCGGCATGGCCGAATCCGACGTGACCGCCGAGATCGAGCGCTACTTCGTCGATCCGGGCCAGGCGCTCGCGTACAAGGTCGGCATGCTGAAGATCCTCGCGCTGCGCGACGCGGCGAAGCGGACGCTCGGGCCGAAGTTCAGGCTGGCCGACTTCCACGACCAGGTGCTGACGCACGGCGCGTTGCCGCTGTCGCTGCTCGAGCGCGTGATCGACGACTGGCTCGGCCGGCAGCCGCACGTGACGAGCGTCACCTCCGATCGCTGACGTTCGCCGCTGCCGCCGCTCCGCGCGCTACGCGAGCATCGCGGCACGCCGTCGCGGCGCGGAGGAACGACGATGAAGCTCGCGGACACCGGCACGATCGGCACGGGTCTCGGCGCGGCGCAGCGCGAGACGCGCGAGAAATACCTGCCGCTGATTCTCGTCGTCGCGCTCGCCTGGTTCGCCGCGCGCGGCCTGCGCAAGCTGTTCTGGACCGCGCTCGGGCTGTACTGGGCGTTCCACGCGGTGCGCTTCTGACCGGCCTCCGGCGCCGCCGCGACGCGATGCCGCGGAGCCGGCGTCGGCGCCGCGCCGCGTGCGGGCTGCGCGTTCGCGGCACGGTTGCTACCATGCGCGGCCGCGGTGCCGCGCGCGGCGTCCGCCTCGCGATGGAAGGACAGTCATGGGCCAGCACGACACGATTGCACTGATCGAAAGCTACTACGCGGCGTTCAACCGCGGCGACTGGGAGGCGATGCTCGGCTTCCTGACCGACGACGTCGCGCACGACCTGAACCAGGGGCCGCGCGAGAGCGGCCGCGACGCGTTTCGCGCGTTCCTGGCGCGCATGGACCGCAGCTATTCCGAGCAGCTGAAGGACATCGTCGTCGCCGCGACCGCCGACGGCGTGCGCGCGGCCGCCGAGTACGTCGTGCACGGCGTCTACAAGGCCGACGACGAAGGCCTGCCGCCGGCGCGCGGGCAGGCCTACGTGCTGCCGGGCGGCGCATTCTTCGCGATCCGCGACGGCCGCATCGCGCGCGTGACGAACTACTACAACCTGCAGGACTGGATCGCGCAGGTCGGCGGCTGACGCGGGCCGGCGCGCGCGCGCATGCGCGGCGCACGAGTCGCGGTCGTCGGCGGCGGTCCGGCCGGCCTGATGGCGGCCGAGACCGCGCGCGCCGCGGGCTGCGAGGTCGACGTCTACGAACGCACCGGCTCGGTCGGCCGCAAGTTTCTTCTGGCCGGCAAGGGCGGGCTGAACCTCACGCATTCCGACCCGTTCGCGACGTTCGTCGCGCGCTACGGCGAGCGCGCGGACGCGGTGCGGCGCTGGCTCGAAGCGTTCGACGCCGACGCGCTGCGCGCCTGGGCGCGCGGTCTCGGTGTCGAGACGTTCGTCGGCACCTCCGGCCGCGTGTTCCCGCTCGATCTCAAGGCCGCGCCGCTGTTGCGCGCGTGGCTGCGCCGCCTGCGCGCGAGCGGCGTGCGCTTCCACGTGCACCATCGCTGGCGCGGCTGGGACGCCGACGGCGCGCTGCGCTTCGATACGGAAGAAGGCGAGCGCAGCGCGAGCGCCGATGCGGTCGTGCTCGCGCTCGGCGGCGGCAGTTGGCCGATGCTCGGTTCCGACGGCGCCTGGTGGCCGCTGCTCGACGCGCGCGGCGTCGCGCTGGCGCCGCTCGCGCCGTCGAACTGCGGCTTCGAGGTCGCCTGGAGCGCGCACTTCGCCGCGCGCCACGCCGGTGCGCCGGTCAAGCCGGTCGTCGTCGAATGGCGCGACGGCGCCGGCGCGGCGCTGCGCCGGCAGGGCGAGTTCGTCGTCGCCGCGTACGGCGTCGAGGGCAGCCTGATCTACGCGCTCAGCGCGCCGCTGCGCGACGCGATCGCCGCGCACGGCCACGCCGAGCTCCGCCTCGATCTCGTGCCGGGCCGCACCCGCGAGCGCCTCGCGCGCGATCTCTCCGCGCCGCGCAACGGCCGCAGCTTCAGCGAGCATCTGCGCCGCCGCGCCGGCGTCGACGGCGTCAAGGCCGGCCTGCTGTACGAAGCGCTGCCGCCCGAGCAACGGCACGACGCGGCGCTCGTCGCGGCGACGCTGAAGGCGCTGCCGTTGCGACTGCTGCGCGCGCGACCGCTCGACGAGGCGATCAGCACCGCGGGCGGCGTGCGCTTCGACGCGCTCGACGACGCGCTGATGCTGAAGGCGCTGCCCGGCACGTTCTGCGCCGGCGAGATGATCGATTGGGAGGCACCGACCGGCGGCTATCTGCTGACCGCGTGCTTCGCGAGCGGACGCGTCGCCGGCACGGGCGCGGCGCGCCGGCTCGGTGGCGCGCCGCGCGCGTGAAGCGTCGGCGCTCTGGCGCGCCTCGCACGACCGGGCGAGTCGGCCACGTGATCGACGTGCGGACGTTCGCCGGCGCCGGCGTCGCGCCGCGTCGATGACGAATCGGTGAATCCGGCGCGCGCTCCGACGGCGGCGCCGCTGCGCCTCGCCGCGCTTCACGCGGGCCGGCGCGGTCACGCGCGTCGGCGGCGCGCGGATCGTCATAAATCCGTCACCGATCTGCCGCAGGCTGAGCGGCCGGGCTTGGGGCCGCTTCACGATGCCGACCGAAATCAGACCGATGCCGTCGCGGCGCGGAAGCGCGGGCGAGCCTTGCGCGGCGGACCTGTGCACCGAATCGCCGACCGTGTCGTCCGACGACACGAACGCGACCGTGCTCGAGCTGTTCGGCAGGTTCGCCGAACTGGCGCAGCTGCCGGTCGTCGCCGTGCAGCGGCCGATCGGCATGATCAAACGTCACGTGTTCCTGTCCGAGCTGGCCAAGCCGTTCCACAAGGAGATCTACGAGCGCAAGAGCTGCACGGCGTTCATGGATCGCGAGCCGCTGGTCGTCGACGCCGCGGCGACGGTCGAGCAGATTTCGCTCGCGATCGTCGAGTCCGGCGGCAAGGCGCTGACCGACGGTTTTCTGATCGTTCGCGACGGTCGCTTCATCGGCGTCGGCTCCGGCCTCGATCTGATGCGCCTGGTCGCGCAGCAACAGGCCGAGAAGAACCGCCAGATCATGCAGAGCATCGACTACGCGAGCGTGATCTAGCGCGCGATGCTGCAGCCTTCGCACGAAGCGCTGTTCGCCGCGCTCGCGGACGTCGCGCTGGCCTGGCAGCCGCGCGACGTCGTCGGCGGCGACTTCTACCACTTCGTGGCCTATGCGGACGGCTGGTCGTTCGTGCTCGCCGACTGCACCGGTCACGGCGTGCCGGGCGCGTTCATGACGCTGATCGCGTCGTCGCGGCTCGCGCATGCGCTCGAACGGATCGGGCCGCGCGACCCTGCGCGGTTGCTCGTCGAGCTGAATCGAGGCGTCAAGAGCGCGCTGGCTCAGGACGAGCCGCACGTCGCCGGCGGCGTCGCTTCGGACGACGGCCTCGACGCGCTCGTGCTGTGGTTCGAGCACGCGCGCGCCGAGTTGACGTTCGCCAGCGCGCGCGTTCCGCTGCATCTGCTCGCGCGCGACGCGGCCGAGGTGCGCACGATCGACGGCGAGCGCATGGGCCTCGGCTACGTCGGCACGCCGGCATCGTACGCGTGGACGAACCGCAGCGTCACGCTCGGCGACGGCGACGTCGTCTGCGCGGCCACCGACGGAGTCGTCGACCAGATCGGCGGCAGCAAGCACATCGCGTTCGGCAAACGCCGCCTGCGCGAGGCGATGGTGCACGCGCGCGCGCGGCCGATGCCGGAGTTCGCCGCCGCATTGCTCGCCGCGCACGCGGACTACCAGGCCGGCCACCGCCGCCGCGACGACCTGACCCTGTTCTGTTTCCGTACTGCGCGGGCGAGCGTGCGATGAACTACGCCGAATATCGCGATTTCAGCGCCGCCGTCGCGCGGCGCCACATCGTCTTCTACTACTTCGGCTATTTCTCGCAGAACATCATCTCGGCGATGGCCGAGGCCGTGCGCCTGCATCTCGAACGCGCCGAACTGGTCGCCTCGACGCGGCGCAAGCTGTTCTCGTGCTTCGTCGAGATGGCGCAGAACATCACGCACTATTCCGCGAGTACGCTGACCGCCGCGGAGCTGCGCGAGAACCAGTTGCGCCAGGGCTCGGTCTGCATCGGCGTCGAGGGCGAGCGCTACTACCTGCTGTGCGCGAATCCGGTCGCCGCGGAGAACGCCGAGGCGCTGCGCGCGAAGCTCGAGCCGCTGCGTTCGATGACGCTCGACGAGATCAAGCAGGCGTATCGACAGATGCTGCGCACGGAGGCGCCGGAGGGCAGCAAGGGCGCCGGGCTCGGCCTGCTGACCGTCGCCCGCGAGGCCAGCGGACCGCTCGAATTCGAGTTCGTGCCCGACGAGCGGCCCGGGCTCGTCATGTTCTACGTCAAAGCCACGATCTGAGCCGATGACCACCGAAACCCGCGACGACCTGTTCATCGCCGCGAGCGCCAGCTCGCCCGAAGTCGACTTCCGTTTCGGCGCACACGCGCTGTCGCTGCGCGGGGAATCGTATCCGGAGAACGCCGCGGCGTTCTACGGTGACCTCGTCGCGCACACGCGTGCGTATCTCGGCGGGCTCGAGCCCGGCCGCACCGTCGTCGTCGACGTCGCGTTGACCTACTTCAACAGTTCCAGCACGAAGATGCTGTTCGCCTGGTTCGGCGCGTTGAACGAAGCGGCCGAGAACGGCGTGCGCGTCGTGCTGAACTGGCGCCACGACGCCGACGACGACACGATCCAGGAGTTCGGCGCGGAGCTGCACGAGGAATTCGCCGCGCTGGAGTTCAACGACGTTCCGCTCGCCGACTGACGCGGCGATGAGCGCGGAATTCGACCTTTTCGAGGCCGAGGAGGCCGCGCTGGCCGCCGCGCTCGGCGTGCACGCGCGCGCCGACGCGAGCAGCGAAGCGTACCGCACCGCGCTCGGCGAGCTGATCGTGCGCTATCAGCGCCTGATGAGCGAGACGCGCCGGCTGATCCGGCACGGCGATCGGCAGGAGCGCCAGCTCAACGCGCTGAACGCGCGCCTGCAGAGCCTCGCCGAGCAGCTCGACTACAAGGCGCGCCACGATCCGCTGACCGGAGAGCTCAATCGCGCCGCGATCATCGACGTGGCGACCCGCCATCTGCACACCACGGCGCTGGCGCTGATCGTGCTCGACATCGACCACTTCAAGCAGATCAACGACGGCTTCGGCCATCCGGCCGGCGACGCGGTGCTCGTCGAGCTCGTGCGGCGCCTGCGCGAGGTGCTGCCGCCGTTCGGCCGGCTCGGACGCGTCGGCGGCGAGGAGTTCACCGTCGTGCTGCCGGACGCCGACCTCGACGCCGCGGCGCAGCTGGCGACGACGATGTGCCGCACGGTCGGCGAGCGCCCGTTCGACGAGGTGCGGGGGCGCCGCGTCACGGCGAGCTTCGGCGTCAGCTGGAATGCGATCGGCACCGGTTTCGATCAGGCCTACGCACGCGCCGACGCGGCGCTGTACGCGGCCAAGCGCAACGGCCGCAATCGGGTCGTGGTCGCGCGCGGCGACGACGCGGAGCCGACCGGCGAGGCCACGCTGCCGCCGTCCACGGCGCCGCGCTCGGCATAGGCGCACAGCGCGGGACCGGTACGCGCCGCGCCACTTTACGCGTACGCACGCGAGCCGCTAACTTAGCCGGATGATCGACGTGCAGACGTTCACCGGCGCCGGCGTCGCGCCGCATCTCGACGCGGTCGCGGAGCTGCGCATCGCCGTGTTCCGCGATTGGCCGTATCTCTACGCCGGCGACCGCGACTACGAGAAGAAATACCTCGCGACCTACGCCGAATCGCCGGAGAGCCTGTTCGTGCTCGCGTTCGACGGCGAGCAGGTGATCGGCGCGTCGACCGGCATTCCGCTGACCGACGAGACCGAGGCGTTCCAGCGCCCGTTCCGCGAGCGCGGCATTCCGCTCGAGGACGTGTTCTATTTCGGCGAGTCGGTGCTGCTGAAGGCGTATCGCGGCCACGGCCTCGGCCACCGTTTCTTCGACGAGCGCGAAGGCTACGCGCGCCGGCTCGGCCGCTTCACGACGACGGCGTTCTGCGCGGTCGAGCGCGACGCCGGCGATCCGCGCCGTCCGCCGGACCATCGTACGAACGACGCGTTCTGGACCAAGCGCGGCTACCAGCGCCAGGACGACATGTTCTGTCAGCTTGAATGGCAGGAGATCGGCCACGATCTCCCGAGCTGCCATCGTCTGCGCTTCTGGCTGCGTCCGCTCGATCCGAAATGAAGCTGAAGATCGCCACCGCCCAGTACGCGATCGGCGAACCGCGCGATTTCGCCGCGTTCGCCGATCGCGTGTCCGCATGCGTCGGCGCGGCCGCGCGCGACGGCGCCGAGCTCGTCGTGCTGCCGGAATATCTCGCCCTCGAAGCCGCGGCCGCGCTCGGCGCGGACGAGCGCGCCGACTTCGCGCGCTCGCTGGCCGGCCTGCAGGCGTTCCACGACGACTACGTCGAGCTCGCGTCCGCGCTGGCGCGGCGGCACGCGCTGTATCTCGTCGCCGGCACGTTCCTGCGCGACGTCGGCGGCGGCCGCTACCGCAACCGAGCGTACTTCGTGTCGCCGCGCGGCGCGGTCGCGTTCCAGGACAAGCTGACCTTGACCGGCTTCGAGCGCGGCGCCGGCGTCATCGAGCCGGGCGACGCATTGAAGACGTTCGACACCGAGTTCGGCCGCGTCGGCATCGACGTCTGCTACGACGTCGAATTCCCGCTCTACGCGCGCGCGCAGGTCGAGGCCGGCGCGCGCGTGATCCTCGTGCCGAGCTGCACGGACACCGACGCCGGCGCGAACCGCGTGCGC
>DASWOS010000244.1:0-1862 GCA_036398645.1 Dokdonella sp.
CTGCCGCCGACGCCGCTCTCGGCGGTGATGTCGAACGACCAGTGGGAGCAGGTCTACGGCCGCGTCGGCGAGCTGGTGCTGTTGCACCGGACGACGATGGTCTTCGTCAACACGCGGCGCATGGCCGAGCGCGCCGCGCGCCACCTCGGCGAGCGGCTCGGCAAGGAGTCGGTCGCGGCGCACCACGGCAGCCTCTCGAAGGAGATCCGGCTCCACGCCGAGCAGCGCTTGAAGCGCGGCGAGCTGAAGGTGCTGATCGCGACGGCCTCGCTCGAGCTCGGCCTCGACATCGGCGACGTCGACCTCGTCGTCCAGCTCGGCTCGCCGCGCTCGATCGCGAGCTTCCTGCAGCGCGCCGGCCGCGCCGGCCACCACGTCGGCGGCGTGCCGAAGGCGCGGCTCGTGCCGCAGTCGCGCGACGAGCTCGTCGAGTGCGCGGCCTTGCTCGATGCCGTCCAGCGCGGCGAGCTCGACGCGCTGCGCATCCTGCCCGCGCCGCTCGACGTCCTCGCCCAGCAGATCGTCGCCGAGACCGCGAGCCGCGAGTGGCACGAAGACGCGCTCTTCGCGCTCGTCCGCCGTGCCTGGCCGTACGCCGCGCTCGCCCGCGACGATTTCGACGCCGTCGTGCGCATGGTCTCGGAAGGCTTCACGACGCGCCACGGGCCGCGCGCCGGCTACGTCCACCGCGACGCCGTCAACGGCCTGCTGCGCGAGCGGCGCGGCGCGCGCATGGCCGCGCTCACCTAGGGCGGCACGATCCCCGAGACCGGCGACTACGGCGTCGTGCTCGAGCCGCAGGCCGAGACGATCGGCAGCGTCAACGAGGACTTCGCGGTCGAGAGCATCGCCGGCGACGTCTTCCAGCTCGGCAACACGAGCTACCGCATCCTGCGCATCGAGCCCGGCCGCGTGCGCGTCGAGGACGCCAAGGGCGCGGCGCCGAACATCCCGTTCTGGCTCGGCGAGGCGCCGGGGCGCAGCGACGAGCTGTCGTTCGCGGTCTCGCGGCTGCGTGCGGACATCGCCGCCGACGTCGCGGCGAACGGCGTGATCGCGGCGACCGCGGCGCTCGCCCATCGCGTCGGCCTCGACGACGACGCGGCGCGCCAGATCGTCGAGCACATCGCGCGCGGCGTCGCCGTGCTCGGCGCGGTGCCGACGCAGCAACGCATCGTCCTCGAGCGCTTCTTCGACGCGTCGGGCGGCATGCAGCTCGTCGTCCATTCGCCGTTCGGCAGCCGGCTCAACCGCGCGTGGGGACTGGCGCTTCGCAAGCGCTTCTGCCGCCGCTTCAACGTCGAGCTGCAGGCGGCGGCGACCGAGGACGCGATCGTGCTGTCGCTCTCGACCAGCCACAGCTTCCCGCTCGACGAGGTCGCGCGCTACCTGCACTCGAACACCGCGCTCGACGTCTTGATCCAGGCGCTGCTCGACGCGCCGCTCTTCGCCGTGCGCTGGCGCTGGAACGCGACGACGGCGCTCGCGCTGCCGCGCTTCCTCGGTGGCCGCAAGGTGGCGCCGCAGCTGCAGCGGATGAAGTCCGACGACCTGCTCGCGGCCGTCTTCCCCGACCAGGTGGCGTGCGCCGAGAACATCGTCGGCGAGCGCGAGGTGCCCGAGCACCCGCTCGTCGCGCAGACGCTGCGCGACTGCCTCGACGAGGCGATGGACGCGTCGGGCTGGCTCGCGCTCCTGCGCCGCATGGAGTCGGGCGAGGTCGAGGTGATCGCGCGCGACGTGCCCGCGCCGTCACCCTTGGCGGCCGAAGCGTTGAACGCGCGGCCCTACGCTTTTCTCGACGATGCGCCGCTCGAAGAACGCCGCACGCAGGCCGTGCAGAACCGCCGCTACACCGACCC
>DASWOS010000245.1:0-13616 GCA_036398645.1 Dokdonella sp.
CCGCTACGATGCGCCTTCGCTCGAGCGCGACGCTCCGACGGAGTAACCTACAGCGCAAGCAGCGAAGGACGTGACGGACGGGTGCGTCATTAAGCTGTCCCGGGCTCCCGCGGATGGGGCACGAGACGGCGCGACACGCCCGCCGAGCATATCAGTATCCGGAAGATTTTTTCAATGAAGACACAGACTTCGGCGACAAATCGCGACGAGGCCTCGGCTCCGCGCGTGCAGACCGTCGTCGTCCAGGACGATCGCGAGGGCCAGCGCCTCGACAATTTCCTCGGCGCGCGGCTCAAAGGCGTGCCGAAGAGCCTGATCTACCGCATCCTGCGCACCGGGCAGGTGCGCGTCAACGGTCGTCGCGCGAAGCCGGACCTGCGTCTGAACGGCGGCGACGAGGTGCGCATCCCGCCGGTGCGCGTGGCCGAGCGCGAGCCGCGCTCGGCGCCGGCGCCGGACCTGCTCGAGACGATCCGCGCCGCGATCGTGCACGAGGATCGCGACTTCCTCGTCGTCGACAAGCCGGCCGGCGTCGCCAGCCACGGCGGCAGCGGCATCGGCTTCGGCGCGATCGAGCTGCTGCGCGCGGCGCGGCCGCGCGACACGCTCGAGCTCGCGCATCGGCTCGACCGCGACACCAGCGGCGTGCTCGTGCTCGCGCGCCGGCGCTCCGCGCTGACCGCGCTGCAGGCGGCGATCCGCGAAGGCCGCGTCGAGAAGCGCTATCTCGCGCTGATCGAAGGCGCGTTGCCGCAGGCGCGGCTCGTCGTCGACGCGCCGCTGCGCAAGTCCGTGCTGCAGGGCGGCGAGCGCATGGTGCGCGTCGATGCGGACGGCAAGCCGTCGCGCTCGCGTTTCGTCGAGGTCGAACGTTACAAGGGCGCGACGCTCGTCGAGGTCGCGCTCGAGACCGGCCGCACGCATCAGATCCGCGTGCACGCCGCGCACCTCGGCCATCCGCTCGCCGGCGACGAGAAGTACGGCGACAAGGCGTTCAATCGGCGCCTGCGCGACGAGGGCGGCCTGAAGCGGATGTTCCTGCACGCGGCGCGGTTCGAGTTCGCGCTCGGCGAGCGCAGCTTCGCGTTCAGCACGCCGCTCGCGCCGGACCTCGCGGCCGTGCTCGATGCGCTGCAGGCGCGCCGCGCCGGTCTGCGCCGCTGAGCGAGCGGGGCGTCTCACCGCGGTGTCGCGCGCCGGCGCCGCGGCAGCGGCGATCGGTTTTCGATGCGGAGTTCGGTGCGGACCGTCGGCGCCGTCGGCAGCGACGCCACGCGGACATTGCGACGCGGCGTCGCGAGCGCCGAGCGTCTCGATGCGCAGCAGCGGCGCGCGCGGGTGCGCCCGCGTCCCGGCCGGCGCGGCGCGAGTCAGCCGCGGACGAGCAGGTCCTCGACCTTCGCCGCGCAGACGAAGTCGTTCAGCGAGAGCCCGCCGACGTCGTGCGTCGAATAGCGCACGCGGCAGCGGCCGTAGCCGACCTCGAGGTCCGGATGATGGTCTTCGCGGTGCGCGATCGACGCGACCGCGTTGACGAACGCGATCGTGTGGAAATAGTCGTCGAAGCGGAATTCCTTGTGGATCTCGCCGGCGTCGGCGCCGAGCTGCCAGCCCGGCAGCACGGCGAGATGCGCGGCGACCGCGTCGGCCGCGAGCGCGGCGTCCTTGCCTTTGCGCGGCACGCAATGCTGCGCGCGCAGCGATTCGATCGTCGGTTCGGTCATCGGCGTGCTCCGTACGGCGAGAACGAAAAGTATAGCGGCGTGACCCGCGGCCGATTCAGGACTAAACTAGTCCTGTATTGACCGGGCCGTCGCGATGATCACGTTGTCTGCGTCCGCGCAGGAGCATTTCCGCAAATTGGTCGAGCAGCAGCAGCTGCCCGGCCTCGGCATCCGCTTGCAGGCGGTCCACGCCGGCACGCCGCAGGGCGATTGCCAGCTCGAGTTCTCCGAGCCGGACGACCGCGACGGCTCGGACTGGGAGATCGAGTGCGACGGCTTCTCGCTGTTCGTCGACGCCGGCAGCGCCGCGTTCCTCGACGGCGCGACGATCGACTTCGAGCGCTCGGGGACCGGCGGGCAGCTGACGATCCGCGCACCGGCGCTGCGCGGTGCGCCGCCGGACGCGAGCGCGAGCGTCGTCGAGCGCGTGCGCTACGTCATCGAAGCGGAGATCAATCCGCGGCTCGCGTCGCACGGCGGCCGCGTCGCGTTGCGCGAGATCACCGCGGACGGCATCGTCGTGCTGCAGTTCGGCGGCGGCTGCCACGGCTGCGGCATGGTCGACGCGACGCTGCGCGGCGGCGTCGAACGCACGCTGAAGGAGCGCGTGCCGGAGGTCAGCGGCGTCGCCGACGCGACCGATCACGCGAGCGGAGCGAATCCGTACGTGCGCGCGCAGGCCGGCGCCTGACCGATTCGCGTGAGCGCCGCGGCGGACCGCGGCGCGCGGTCGGCGTCAGTCGCCCTGCACGCGCCCGTGCAGATCGGTCAGCTTGCTCGGCAGGCTCGAGAAGTACGCGGCGAGGTTCTCGATGTCCTGGTCCGACAGCGTCGTGACGAAGCCGGCCATGATCGGATTCTTGCGCTCGCCGGTCTTGTACTCGTGCAGCGCGCGCTCGAGATAGTCGTGGTACTGGCCGGCGAGCCGCGGGTACTGCGGATCGACCGCGTTGCCGTCGGCGCCGTGGCAGGCCTGGCAGACGACGGCCTTCGCCTTGCCGGCTTCGATGTCGCCCTTGGCGGAGGCGGTGCCGGCGGCGAGCGCGAGCGTCGTGATCGACAGCGAGACGATGAGGCGCTTCATGTCGGAGCGGATCCCTGGTCGTGGGCGGCCTGAGCGGATCAGGGCGCGAGGCTGGAGAGATAGGTGGCGATGTCGCGGATGTCCTGATCGGACAAGCTCTCGCCCTGCGCCCGCATCGTCGGATGCGCGCGCTCGCCCTTCTTGTATTCGGTCAGCGCGTTGACGAGGTAGTCGTAGTTCTGGCCGACGATCTTCGGCACGTGGTAGTTCGGATACGGGTTCTTCCAGCCGGTGATGCCGTGGCAGCCGGAGCAGGTGTAGACCTTCGTCTTTCCGGCGGCCGCGTCGCCCTTCTCGGCAGCGGCGGCGGGCAGGGTCGCGATCAGCAGGGCCAACAGCAGGGGCGCTCGAGTCATTGTCGATTCCGGGGCGGCGAAGTGGAGCGGTTCGGGCGTCGATCCGCCGAAGTATAGCGTGCTGATCGGGAATTCGGCGGCTGCGTCCGCCGCGTCCCTCAGCGCGATGCGCGACGCCGTGCTCACGTGTGCGACGCCGGCGCATCGCGCGACGATTTGTCGCAACGTTTTCGCGCCGCGGCGCATCCGAGCATGCGGCGAATGGCGTGACCACCGGCTCACGTAATTCGCACCGCGAATGTGCACGATCGCATCGCGTCGACGCGGCGTCGCGTCGATGCGGCGTCGTCGGCGCGGAGCCGTCTTCGCACCGATGCGGCGCAGCGGGGACGGCAGCGCCGTTGCAGTAACTTGGTGATGTAGTTTAGTATAACACCAGCATCGTCCCTCCCTTCTCGAGATTCGTCCATGGCTCCCTCGTCGTCGCCCTCGGCTCCGCTCCGGCGCTGCTCCGGTTTCCTGCTCGCCGCGTTCGTGCTCGCGCTCGCGGCCTGCCGCGGCGGCGACGCGAGCAAGGACGCCGCAGCGACGCCGGCATCGGTCCCGGTCGAGACCGCGACCGCGTCGCCCCAGTCGGTCACCGCGAACTATTCCGGCACCGCGACGCTCGAGGCGGTCGGCGACGCGCAGGTCGTCGCCAAGACGACCGGCATCGTGCTGAAGATCCTCGTCGAGGAGGGCACGCGCGTGCAGAAGGGACAGCAGCTCGCGCTGCTCGACGACGACGCCACGCGCAACAAGCTCGAGCAGGCCGCGGCGACGCTCCGCAAGGCGCAGGCCGCCTACGACAAGTCCGAGAAGGGCTACGCGCTGAAGATCACCGCGCGCGCCGACTACGACCGCGACAAGTACGACCTCGAGACGCAGAAGGCGGTCGTCGCCGGCGCGCAGCTCGACCTGTCCTACACGCGCGTCGTCGCGCCGATCTCCGGCGTCGTCGCCAAGCGCTCGATCAAGCTCGGCAATCTCGTGCAGACGAACCAGGCGCTGTTCGAGATCGTCGACATGGAACCTCTGCAGGCCGTGCTGAACGTGCCGGAGCGCGAGCTGAACACGCTGAAGCCGGGACAGTCCGTGCGCATGCGCGTCGACGCGCTCGGCGAGCGCACGTTCGACGGCGTCGTCGCGCGCATCGCGCCGGTCGTCGACGCGGCGAGCGGCACGTTCCGCGCGACCTGCGAGTTCCGCGACGCGACGCGCACGCTGATGCCGGGCATGTTCGGCCGCGTCGAGATCGCCTACGACCAGCGCCACGACGCGCTCGTGGTGCCGCGCAACGCGCTCGTCGAGGAGGACGGCGAAAGTGCCGTGTTCGTCGTCGAGCCGGCGCCGCCGAAGCCCGCCGCCGCCGCGCCCGGAGCGACCGACGCGGCGCGGACGCCGGCCGCGGCGCCGGGGTTCGTCGCCAAGCGCCGCATCGTCAAGACCGGCTACGCCGACGGCGAGCGCATCGAGATCCGCGAAGGGCTCGAGAACGGCGATCGCGTGATCACGGTCGGCCGCAATGCCGTGCGCGACGGCACCGAGGTGCAGGTGCTCGGCGACGCGGCGCCGGCGCTCGCCGGCGCGCCGCGCATGGGCAAGGCGTCGTGAGCCTGCCGGAGCTCGCGACGCGCCGGCGCGTGACGGTCGGCATGTTGACGTCGACGCTGGTGCTGTTCGGCCTGATCGGACTGTCCGGGCTCAAGGTCAACCTGCTGCCGGATCTGTCGTATCCGACGCTGACCGTGCGCACCGAGTACGAGGGCGCCGCGCCGCTCGAGATCGAGAATTTGATCAGCCAGCCGGTCGAGGAGGCCGTCGGCGTCGTCAAGAACGTGCGCAAGGTGCACTCGGTGTCGCGCACCGGCCAGTCCGACGTCGTGCTCGAGTTCGCCTGGGGCGTCGACGTCGACATGGCGAGCCTCGAGGTGCGCGACAAGCTCGACACGCTCCAGCTGCCGCTCGAAGCGAAGAAGCCGCTGCTGCTGCGCTTCAATCCGTCGACCGACCCGATCGTGCGCATCGGCCTCGCCGCGCCCGGCGACCGCGCGGCGAGCGAGGCCGAGCTCAAGCAGCTGCGCCGGTTCGCCGACGACGATCTGAAGAAGCGTCTCGAGCCGGTCGCCGGCGTCGCCGCGGTCAAGGTCGGCGGCGGCCTCGAGGACGAGATCGACGTCTCGATCGACCAGCAGAAGCTCGCGCGGCTCGGCCTCGACGTCGAAGACGTGATCACGCGGCTGAAGAACGAGAACGTCAACGCGTCCGGCGGCCGCATCGACGAGGGCAGCCAGCGCTTCCTCGTACGCACGATCAACCAGTTCCGCACGCTCGACGAGATGCGCGAGCTGCTGATCAAGGCCGACGGCGGCGTGCCGATCCGCCTGAAGGACGTCGCCGAGGTGCGCCAGGGCCACAAGGAGCGCGAGGGCGTCGTGCGCATCGACGGCCGCGAGGCGATCGAGCTCGCGATCTACAAGGAAGGCGACGCGAACACCGTCGACGTCGCCGACGCGATCCGGGCGCAGCTCGACCGCCTCAAGGACACGCTGCCGAGCGGCGCGACGCTGACGACGATCGAGGACCAGTCGGTGTTCATCCGTCACGCGCTCGACGAGGTCGAGTTCGACGCGCTGCTCGGCGGTGCGCTCGCGATCCTCGTGATCTTCTTCTTCCTCGGCGACGCGTGGAGCACGTTCGTCATCTCGCTGTCGCTGCCGGTCTCGCTGATCGCGACGTTCTTCTTCATGGGCCAGCTGCACCTGTCGCTGAACGTGATGTCGCTCGGCGGCCTCGCGCTCGCGACCGGCATGGTCGTCGACGATTCGATCGTCGTGCTCGAGAACATCGCGCGGCTGCGCGAGAAGGGCGCCTCGATCCTCGAGGCCGCGGTGCGCGGCACCTCGGAGGTCGGCATGGCGGTGACCGCGTCGACGCTGACGACGGTCGCGGTGTTCTTCCCGCTGGTGTTCGTGCAGGGCGTCGCCGGCCAGCTGTTCCGCGATCAGGCGCTGACGATCACGTTCGCGATGCTCGTCTCGCTGGTCGTCTCGATGAGCCTGATCCCGATGCTCGCGTCGCTGAAGGGCCGCGCGCCGCTCGCGTATCGAGACGAGCCGGCCGCGCCGCCGCGGCCGCTGCCGGAGAACCGCCTGCTGCGCCGGCTCGCGCTCGGCCGGCGCGCGGTCGGCGGCGCGCTCGCGCAGACGCTGCCGCGCGCGCTGGCCTGGTCGCTCGCCGCCGCCGCGACGCGGCTCGGCGCGGCGCTCGGCCGTGCGCTGCGCTTCGTCGGCCGCGGCGTGACCGCGCCGTACGAGCGCGCCGCCGCGTTCTACCGGCGCGCGCTGCCCGGTGCGCTCGCGCATCCGTGGCGCGTGCTCGGCCTCGCCGCGGCCGCGCTCGCCGCGGCGCTCGCGCTGGTGCCGACGCTCGGCCTCGATCTGATCCCGCAGCTCGCGCAGGGCCGCTTCGAGATGACCGTCACGCTGCCGCCGGGCACGCCGCTCGAGCAGACCGACGCGCTCGTCGCCGAGATCGCCGCGCGCCACGCGCACGATCCCGGCGTCGCGTCGATCTACGGCGTCGCCGGCGCCGGCACGCGGCTCGACGCGAACCCGACCGAATCCGGCGAGAACATCGCGCACCTGTCGATCGCGCTGACGGACGGCGGCTCGAAGGCGGCCGAAGCGGCCGAGATCGAGCGCCTGCGCGCCGGCGTGACGCGCGCCGACGCGAGCGTGAAGTTCGCGCGGCCGCAGCTGTTCAGCTTCTCGGCTCCGCTCGAGGTCGAGATCCGCGGCTACGATCTCGACGCGCTGGCGAAGGGCGGCCAGCGGCTCGTCGAGCTGATGCGCGCGTCGCCGCGCTTCGCCGACGTGAAGTCGACCGTCGAGAGCGGCTACCCGGAGATCCAGGTCCGCTTCGATCCGGATCGCGCCGCCGCGTTCGGGCTGACCACGCACGACATCGCCGACCGCCTCGTGCGCAAGGTCAAGGGCGAGGTCGCGACGCGCTACGACTTCCGCGACCGCAAGATCGACGTGCTCGTGCGCGCGCGCGCGTCCGACCGCGCCAGCGTCGACGACATCCGCAACCTGATCGTCGGCTACGCGTCGCCGCGCGCGGACACGGCGTCCGCTGCGACGACGGTCGCAGCGACGCCGGCCGCCGCGGGCGCGTCCGGCACGGCGCCGGCCGGCGCGGCGGGATCGGTCGCCGCCGCCGGCGCCGCGTCGACGACCGCGAGCGCGTCCGGCGCCGCCGCGACGCCGGTGCGGCTGTCCGCGGTCGCCGACGTCGTCGCCGGCGAAGGCCCGAGCGAGATCCATCGCGTGCGCCAGGAGCGCGTCGCGATCGTCTCGGCGAACTTGCGCCACGGCGATCTCGCCAGCGCGGTCGCCGAGGTCGAGGACATCGTCGCGCGGCATCCGCTCGCGGCCGGCGTCGGCGTGCGCGTCGGCGGCCAGAGCGAGGAGCTCGACGCGTCGGTCAAATCGCTGCTGTTCGCGCTCGGCCTCGCCATCTTCCTCGTCTACCTCGTCATGGCCTCGCAGTTCGAGTCGCTGCTGCACCCGTTCGTCATCATGTTCTCGATTCCGCTCGCCGCGGTCGGCGCGGTCGCGGCGCTGAAGCTGTCGGGATCCGCGATCTCGGTCGTCGTGTTCATCGGCCTGATCATGCTGGTCGGCATCGTCGTCAAGAACGCGATCGTGCTGATCGACCGCGTCAACCAGCTGCGCGCGGCCGGCGTGCCGAAGCGCGAGGCGCTCGTGCAGGCGGCCGAGTCGCGGCTGCGTCCGATCGTGATGACGACGCTGTGCACGCTGATCGGCTTTCTGCCGCTCGCGATCGGCGTCGGCGAGGGCGCCGAGGTGCGCGCGCCGATGGCGCTGACCGTGATCGGCGGCCTCTCGGTGTCGACGCTGCTGACGCTGATCGTGATCCCGGTCATCTACGACCTGGTGACGTCCGCGAGCGTGCGCGAGCGCACGCCTCGCGACGCCGCCGAGGCGCGCCGCGCTGCGGGAACGAGCGCGACGCTCGCGCACGAGCGCGACGGCCGCGCAGCGGCCGCGGTGGACCGCGCTGCGCCTGCGGACGGCGCCGGCGGCGCGGAGCAGCCGGCGTGACGCTCGCCGAGCTCAGCCTGAAGCGGCCGGTCACCGCGATCATGTTCTTCGTGTCGATGGTCGTGATCGGCCTGATCGCGGCGGTGCAGTTGCCGCTCGAGCAGTTTCCGGCGATCGACGCCCCGTTCCTGTTCGTCGAGATTCCGTATCCCGCCTCGACGCCGGCCGAGATCGAGCGCACGATCGCGCGTCCGGTCGAGGAAGCGCTGGCGACGCTGCCCGGCGTCAAGCGCATGCGCTCGACCTCGAATGCGGACGCGGCGCAGATCTTCCTGCAGTTCAAGTGGGGCGAGAACGTCGCGGTCAAGGCGGTGCAGGCGCGCGAGAAGATCGACGCGGTGCGCGCCGACCTGCCGGCCGACGTGCAGCGCTACTTCGTGCGCAAGTTCTCGACCGCCGACGAGGCGATCCTGCAGCTGCGCGTGGCCGACGCCGGCGGCGACTTGTCGAGCGCGTACGAGCTGATCGACCGCGCGATCCGGCGGCCGCTGGAACGCATCCCCGGCGTCGCGCGCGTCGAAATCTCCGGCATCGGCGAGCCCGAGGTGCAGATCGAGCTGTCGGCGGACCGCCTGAGCGCGCACGGCATCGACCTGAACGGCCTCTACGACACGCTCGAGCGCGCGAACTTCGCGGTCTCGGCCGGGCAGATCGACGACGCTTCCGGCGCGCGCTTCCGCGTGCAGCCGCTCGGCCAGTGGACCAGCCTCGACGACATCCGCGCGATTCCGCTCGACGCGAAGGGGCTCAAGCTCGGCGACGTCGCGACCGTGGCGTTCCGCCCGGCGCGGCTCGAGTTCGCGCGCCGGCTCGACGGCCAGCCGGCGGTCGGCATCAACATCTATCGCGAGCGCAACGCGAACTTGGTCGACGTCGGCCGCGCGGTGATGGCCGAGGTGCGCCGCATCCAGGGCTCGCACGAGCTCGGCGGCCTCAGCGTCTACACGCTCGAGAATCAGGCCGACAGCGTGACCGGCTCGCTGCGCGAGCTCGGCCGCGCCGGACTCGAGGGCACGCTGCTCGCGGTCGTCGTGCTGTTCTTCTTCCTGCGCGACTGGCCGTCGACGCTGATGGTCTCGCTCGCGATCCCGATCTGCATGGTCATGACGCTCGGCTGCATGCACTTCCTCGGCATCAGCCTGAACGTGCTGTCGATGATGGGCCTGCTGCTCGCGGTCGGCATGCTGGTCGACAACGCGGTCGTCGTCGTCGAAAGCATCTACCAGTGCCGCGAGCGCGAGCCGCAGCGGCCGTGGCACGCGGCCGTGCACGGCACGCAGGCCGTCGGCGTCGCGATCGCGGCCGGCACGCTGTCCAGCGTCGTCGTGTTCCTGCCGAACATCTTCGGCGAGCCGAACGACATCTCGATCTTCCTGGCACAGGTCGCGATCGCGATGTCGATCGCGCATCTCGCCTCGTGGCTCGTCGCGGTCAGCCTCGTGCCGATGCTCGCTTCGCGGCTGCCGCCGCCGAAGTTCCTCGGCCGCGAGACCGTGATCACGCGGCTGCGCGAGCGCTACGGGCGCGTCGTCGCCTGGACGCTGCGCCGCCGCGGCCTGACCGGGCTGGCCGTGCTCGCGCTGATGCTCGCGAGCCTGGCGCCGATCGCGCACACGAAGACGAACATGTTCGACGACGGCGAGGCGCGCCAGCTGCAGCTCGCCTATCAGCTGAACGCGAACTACCGCCTGCAGGACCTGAAGCCCGCGGTCGTGCACATCGAGGAGTTCCTCGACCGCAACCGCGAGCGCTTCGAGATCCGCTCGATCTACTCCTGGTACAACGAGCAGGGCGAGGCGCACACGCGCATCCTGCTGACCGACGCGAGCCAGGCGCACCGCGCGGCCGCCGACATCAAGGAGGATATCCGCAAGGAGCTGCCGAAGGTCGCGGTCGGCCGGGTCGGCTTCGACTCGCGCGGCGACGACGACGGCGTCAGCCTGTCGCTGATCGGCGATTCGATGGAGCGGCTCGACGAGCTCGCCGGCGGCGTGCTGCCGGTGCTGGCGCGGCTGCCGAGCCTGCGCGACGTGCGCACCGAGAAGGGCAACGGTGACCGCGAGGTCGTCGCGCACGTCGACCGGCTGCGCGCGAAGCAGTACGGCTTCGACGCGCAGACCGTCGCGAACTACGTGCAGATCGCGCTGCGCGGCATGCCGCTCAAGGACTTCCACGCCGACGACCGCCAGGTTCCGGTCTGGCTGCGCTTCCAGGGCGCCGACACGCAGAGCCTCGCCGGCCTGTCGGACTTCAAGCTGCGCGCGCCGGACGGCACGCAGATCCCGCTGCTGTCGGTGCTTTCGACCGGCACGCGCGAGACGCCCTCGGCGATCCAGCGCGTCGACCGTACGACCGCGGTGCGCATCGTCGCGAACCTCGCCGACGGCGCGACGATGCCGGAGGCGCGCCGGCAGATCGCCGCGGCGATGGCCGCGATCGCGCTGCCGGCGGGTTATCGCTGGAGCTTCGGCGAGGGCTTCGACCGCGACGAGAACGCGGGCAAGCAGATGCTGTTCAACACGCTGGTCGCGCTCGCGCTCGTCTACGTCGTCATGTGCGCGATGTTCGAGTCGCTGCTGTTTCCGGCTGCGATCCTGACCACGTTCGCGTTCTCCGTGTGCGGCGTGTTCTGGCTGTTCTGGGCGACCGGCACGACGTTCTCGATCATGGCCGCGATCGGCGTGCTGATCCTGATGGGAGTCGTCGTCAACAACGGCATCGTGATGATCGTGCACGTGAACCAGCTGCGTCGCGACGGCTGTCTGCGCGCCGACGCGCTCGTGCTCGGCGCCAAGGAGCGCCTGCGCCCGGTGCTGATGACGATGGCGACCGCGATCCTCGGCATGCTGCCGCTGACGTTCGCCGGCACACAGGCGTGGAGCGACGGCCCGCCGTACTACCCGATGGCGCGCGCGATCGCCGGCGGCCTGACGTTCTCGACGATCGTGACGCTGCTCGCGCTGCCGTGGCTGTATTCGTTGCTCGACGACACGCGGCTCTGGGCGCGTGCCGTGCTCGCCGACGCGCGCGCGGGGCGCGTGCGCCGGCACGACCTCGACACGGCCGCCGGCGCGGCGCCGATCTCGGGCTGAGCGCGCGCGACCCGCTGCCGGTCATCTCCGTTCGGGCGGGACCGCATCACCCACGCCGAGCGGGCCGGCATCGCCGTCGGCGCGCAACGGCACGCGGCGGCGCTTTTCGCGTGCGGCGGAGCGCGTACCGGCCGCGTCGTGGTAGCGGCTGCGCGGCCGCGGCCGCGCTCAGGGCAGCGTCGCGAGCGCGGCGGCGAATGCGCGTTCGAAGCGTTCGTCGAACTCCGGCGCCGCGGCGAGCACGGTCCAGCGCTCGAGCAACGCGGCGGCTTCCTGCGCCGGTGACGCGCCGGCACCGCCGCGCAGACGCGCGGACAGCCGCTCGACCTGCAGCGCGCGACGACGCTCGCGATCGTCCGGCGGCGATTCGAGCCCGGCCAGCATCTCGAGTCCGATCAGCACGTCGCGGTGCGCGGTTTCGCCGCCGCTCGGCGTGTCGCCGGGCGCCGCGGCGAAGCGCGCGGCGAGCGCCGTCTCGGCGATGTCGGTCGGCGCCGCGGCGGCCCAGCGCTCGCGCAGCGCGTCCGGCGCTTCGCGTGCGGATTCGGCGGCGCGGCAGAGCCGGTAGCGCGCGAGCCAGCCGTCGAAGCGCGCGAAGCGCGCGGCGCGCACGCGGCGCGCGTCGGCTTCGCGCAGCCGCGCGAGCGCGTCGTCGAAGCGCTGCCGCAGCGACGGATCGTTCACGTGCAGCGCCGCCCAGGCCGACTCGAGCCGCTGACGCGCGCCGCGGTCGCCCGCGTCGGCGAGCGCCTCGAGCTCGGCGCAGAGCGCTTCGGCCTGCGCGCGCTGCTCGGCGTCGCGTGCGTCGCGCTCGGCGCGCGCGGCGTCGAGCTGGCCGAACACGCGGTCGAGCGCCGCGCGGAACGCGCGCCACTGTGCCTGGTCGCGGTCGCGGCGGCCGTTGCCGAGCTGCTGCCAGCGCTGCTGCAGCGCGCGCGCGTTGGCCACGGCGCCGCGCGCCGGCGCCGCCGCGGCGAGCGCCTCGGCTTCGGCGATCAGCGCGGCCTTGGTCTGCTCGACGGCCGTGTCGAGCGCGGCGACGCGCGCGTCGCACTCGCGCAGCCGCTCCTTCAGCGCCGCGGCGAGCCCTTTGCGCTCGCGCGGCTCGACACGGTCGAGGCCGCGCAGCGCCTCGATGATCTCGTGGCGCAGCGCGGCGATCTCCGCGCGCGTCGACGCGTCGCCCGGCGCCGTCGCGCAGCGCTCGATCAGCGCCTTGACGTGCTGCGTCTGCGCTTCGCGCAGCTGCTGGCGTTTCTTGAAATAGCCGCGCGCCGGCGCGAGCGCTTCGCGGCAGGCGGCGTGGAAGCGCCGCGCGAGGCCGTCGTTGCGCGCGGCGCCGGCGCGCTCGCCGGCGTCGAGGCGCGTCCATTCGAGCTGCGCCTCGCGCACGCGCGCGGCGACCGCATCCGGGTGCAGGCCCGCGGCGGGCAGCGCCTCGATCGCTGCGCAGAGCTCGTCGCGGCGGCGCTGGTCGGCCCAGTGCTGCCAGCGCGCGAGCTCCGCGTAGCGCTGTTCGGTCGCGGCGAGCCGCTGCGCGAGCGTACGCGGCGGCGTCGCATCGATGCGCCGGCGCAGGTCGGCGACGTGCGCCGCGGCCGCGTGCGCGTCGGCACTCGCGCCGGCGTCGAGCGCGGCCTCGAGCGCGCCGACGGCCGCGTCGAGCTCGCCGAGCAGCGCGCGCTGCCGCTCGCGCTCCTGCCGCCGCTCCGCATCGGCCTCGCCGAGCGACGCGGCGAAGCGCGCCTGCGCGAGCAGCGGAGCGGCCGCGGCCGGCGTCGGCGACGCGGCGTCCGGCGGATCGGTCGGCACGAGCTCGGCCGCGGCCGGCTCGGGCGCGGCCGCGGGCTCCGCGCGCACCGGTTCGGACTTCGGCGCGCGCATCGCGGCGAGCAGGTCGCGCGCGGCGCGATAGCGCAGCCGCAACGGTTCGGCGAGGCTCGGCTCGATCTCGCTCCATCGTGCGGCGATCTCGTCCTCGGCGCCGGGCGCGCCCGGTTCGCGCAACAGCCGCTCGAGTCGCTCGCAGAGCAGCCGCGCACGCTGCTCGAGCGCAGCCGCGTCGCCGCGCGCGACGCGCAGCGCGTCGAGCCGCTCGCGCGCGCGCCGCGCGGCCTGCTTGTCGATCTTGCGCGCGCGCTCGGCGACGCGCGCGAGCAGGGCCTCGTCGTCGATGCGCTCGACCGCGGCGAGGCGGACTTCGGCGTCGGCGTCCTCGACCGCGCGCTCTGCGAGCAGCGCCGGCCGCCGGC
>DASWOS010000246.1:0-6939 GCA_036398645.1 Dokdonella sp.
CTGGGGCGAGGCGAAGCGCCGGCTGTTCGAGCGCATCGACGCCGAGCTCGCGCCGATGCGCGAGCGCTACGAGGCGCTGATCGCGAAGCCCGACGAGATCGAGCAGCGGCTGCGCGAGGGCGCGCGCAAGGCACGCGCGCGCAGCGCGCCGTTCGTCGCGGCGCTGCGCTGGGCCGCCGGCATCCGCGGCCTCGCCGACGTCGGCGCGCGCGGCGACGCCGATGCCGCCCACGGCGCCGCCGCGGCGAAGCCGGCCCCGCCGCAGCTCAAGAGCTACCGCGAGGCCGACGGCCGGTTCTACTTCAAGCTGACCGGCGGCGACGGCGCGCTGCTGCTGCAGAGCCGCGCGTTCGGCTCGCCGAAGGACGCCGGCCGCCTCGCCGCGGCGCTCGTCGACGCCGGCGACGCCGCGGAGCCCACGCTCGCGGCGCTGCTCGGCGAGGCCGCGGCCGACGCGCCGGCGGAGCTCGCGCCGATCCGCGCCGCGCTCGCCGCGCTGAAGGCCGAGAAGCTCGCCAAGCAGCGCGCGAACGCCTGAGCGGCGGCGGCCGGCCGCGTTCCCGGTCGTACGCGCCGCGACGCGCCGGCGCCGCCGCGCAGATGCCGAACGCGCGCGTGCGGCGTATCCTGCGCACCGGTTCCGCCGTCCGCGTTCGCCGTGCCCTCCTTGCGCCTGACCCTGCTCGTCCTGCTCGTGCTGTACCTGCTGTGCGTCCTGTACGTGCATTTCCGCGGGCGCGAGCGGCTGCGGTTCGGCCGGCAGCTGGTCGACCATTCCGGCCTGTTCGCGCCGTACAACACGCTGATGTACGCGTTCTCCGCGGTGCCCGCGCGGCCGATCCTCGATCGACCGAGCTTTCCGCAGCTCGACGCGCTGCAGCGGAACTGGCCGGTGATCCGCGACGAGGCGCTGCGCCTGTTCGACGAGGGCTACATCCGCGCGGCCGAGAAGCACAACGACGCGAGCTTCGGCTCGTTCTTCAAGGAAGGCTGGAAGCGCTTCTATCTGACCTGGTACGGCGAGCCGCTGCCGTCGGCGCAGGCGCTGTGCCCGAACACGGTCGCGCTGCTCGAGACGATTCCGAGCGTAAAGGCCGCGATGTTCGCGCTGCTGCCGCCGGGCAGCAAGCTGAATGCGCATCGCGACCCGTTCGCCGGCTCGCTGCGCTACCACCTCGGCCTGATCACGCCGAACTCCGAGGAGTGCCGCATCGTCGTCGACGGCGAGTCCTACGCGTGGCACGACGGCGACGACATCGTGTTCGACGAGACGTTCGTGCATTGGGCCGAGAACCGCACCGCGCAGACGCGCGTGATCCTGTTCTGCGACGTCGAGCGGCCGCTGCGCACGGCGCCGCTGCGCACGTTCAACCGTTTCGTCGGCCGCGTGCTCGGCCGCGCGACCGCGACGCAGAACCGCGCCGACGAGCGGGTCGGCGCGGTCAACCGGCTCTACGCGTTCGCGCACCGCGCCGGCGAGCTGCGCAAGCGCTTCAAGCGCCGCGCGCCGCTCGGCTACCGGCTGACGCGCGTCGCGCTCGTCGTGCTCGTGCTCGGCTGGCTGCTGCTGCCGTGGCTGCCGCGGCCGCTGTAGCCGGCCTCGACGCGCGCGTTCGCGCGCCGCCGCGCCGGCAGACGGCGTCGTCCCGAATCCGAGCGTCCTCGCAGCCGCGCGCGCGGTGCGCCGCGCGCTCTCGCGCTCGGGATCCGCGCCGCCGTCGCGGCGGCGGTGCGCTCGTCGGGCCGGTCCGCGCCGCCGAGCGCGCGCCGCGGCTCAGGCGGCCGCGGCGAACTCGCCGGCCGCGCCGGCCGCGAGCGCGTCGAAGTAGTCGCGCGTCAGCCGCAGCTGCTCGGCCGCGGTCTCGGCGCGATTGACGACGGCGCGGAACGCAGCGGACGCGTCCGCGGTCGGCGCGCGCTCGCGGTCGGCCTCGTCGTGACCGCCGGCTCGGCCCTTCGCGTACCAGCCGAGATGCTTGCGTGCGATGCGCACGCCCTGGAGCTCGCCGTAGAACGCGTAGAGCGCCTCGAGATGGCCGAGCAGCACGTCGCGCACCTCGGCCGGCGACGGCGGCGCGAGCGTCGCGCCGGTCACGAGGTGATGCGCGATCTCGCGGAAGATCCACGGCCGGCCCTGCGCGGCGCGGCCGATCATGACCGCGTCGGCGCGCGTCCGTTCGAGCACGAAGCGCGCCTTCTGCGGCGAGTCGACGTCGCCGTTCGCGAGCACCGGGATCGGCACGGCGGCCTTGATCGCCGCGATCGTGTCGTACTCGGCCTCGCCTTCGTAGCGGTCGGCGCGCGTGCGGCCGTGCACGGCGAGCGCGGCGACGCCGGCCGCCGCGGCGATCCGCGCGATCGCGACGCCGTTCCGGTGCGCGCGGTCCCAGCCGGTGCGGATCTTCAGCGTGACCGGCACGTCGACGGCGCGGACCACCGCGTCGAGGATGCGGCCGACCAGCGCCTCGTCCTGCAGCAGCGCGCTGCCGGCCCAGACGTTGCAGACTTTCTTCGCCGGACAGCCCATGTTGATGTCGACGATCTCGGCGCCGTGACCGACGTTGTAGCGCGCGGCCTCGGCCAGCATCGCCGGATCGTAGCCGGCGATCTGCACGCTGACCGGCGCCGGCTCGCCGGCGTGATCCATGCGCCGGCTCGATTTCCGCGTCGTCCACAGGCGCGCGTCGGCGGTCGTCATCTCGGACACCGCGAGCCCGGCGCCGAGCCGCTTGCAGAGCAATCGGAATGGCTTGTCGGTCACGCCGGCCATCGGCGCGAGCACGACCGGCGGATCGATGGAATACGGGCCGATGCGCATCGGCCTAGTCTAGCCGCGGCGCGGTCGTTGCCGCAGCACGAGTGCCGCTACACTGCGGCGACCGCCTCGCGCGCCGCGGCGCGGCGGGTCCGCCCGATCCCGATCGATGACTCTGCTCGCCGCCCTGATCGACTTGTTCATGACGCACGGCTACGCGGCCGTGTTCGTCGTGCTGCTCGCCGGCGGCTTCGGTCTGCCGATCCCGGAGGATCTCTCGCTCGCCGCCGGCGGCATCATCGCCGGGCTCGGCCGCGCGAACGTGCACGCGATGTGCGCGACCGGGCTCGCCGGCGTGCTGACCGGCGACTCGATCATGTTCCTGCTCGGACACCATCTCGGCGCGCGGGCGCGGCGAGTGCGCTGGGTCGCGTGGCTGCTGACGCCGCGCCGCTACGCGAAGGTGCAGCAGCAGTTCAGCCGCTACGGCAACCGCACGATGTTCGTCGCGCGCTTCCTGCCGGGCCTGCGCTCGGCCGTGTTCCTGAGCGCCGGCATCAGCCACCGCGTGACGTTCGTGCGCTTCCTCGCGCTCGACGGGCTCGCCGCGCTGATTTCGGTGCCGGTCTGGGTCTACCTCGGTTATTACGGCGCGGAGAACCGCGACCGGTTGCTCGACTGGATCCATCGCGGCCAGGGCGGCGTCGCGTTCGCGGCGGTCGTGCTCGTCGGACTCGTCGCCTGGAGCCTGTGGCGCCGCGCGCACCGGCGCCGGCTCCGCCTGCGCGAGCACCGCACGCGCCGCGCCGCGCGCGCCGGCCTGCGCGCACCGGCGTCGCGCGCGAACCCGCTGCACTGAGTCCCGCGGCGCGGCGTCGCCGCGAGCTAGGGTTTCCCCCGATGGGCGCCGCACACCGGCGCGGCTAGCCTCCGCAGCGAGTGTCCGGCCGAACGCGGCCGGCCGCGCGATCGCAAGGAGGGCGTCATGGGCTTCAGCCTCGGCGGCATCGTCAAGAGCGCGGCGTCGTGGGTCGGCGACACGGTCGACGACGCGGTCCAGGAAGGCGCCCAGGTCGCGCAGGGCATCGCCGCGGACGTCGGCGACGCGGTCGAGGCCGGCGGTCGCGCGCTCGAACACGCGCAGCACTGGGTCGGCGACCGGCTCGACGACGTCGACCGCGCGAAGGACGGGGTCGGCGACACGATCGACGGCGCGGTGCACGGCGCCGAGCACGCGGTCGACGGCTTCCGCGCGGACGTCGTCGCGTTCGGCGAGCGCCACGGCGGCCTCGTCGGCGGCGCGGTCGCGCACGCGCTGTCCGACGGCCTCGGCCTCGTCGAGGGCGGCACGCTCGCGGTCTACGACCTCGGCAAGGGCGTCGTCGAGCTCGCCGACGGCGCCGGCAAGCTCGTCGATCCGCTCGAATGGGCCACGCACGCGGACCGCAACCTGCAGCGCCTGGAGACGACCGGCCGCGCCGCGCTCGCGCTCGAGAACCTCGCCGACCCGGGCGCCTGGCTGACGCAGCCGGGCCGCAACGTCGACACCGCGAAGGCGCTCTGGAACGGCGTGACGGCGGGCTACCAGGACGCGGCGAAGCAGGGCGACTGGTCGAAGTTCATCGGGCGCGGCGTCGTCGACGTCGGCAGCTTCTTCGTCGGCGCCGGCGAGGCGAATGCGGCGCTCAAAGGCGCCGAGGGCGCGAGCGCGGCGGCGAAGCTCGGCGAAGGCGCGAACGCGCTCGACAAGGTCGCCGACGGCGCACGCGCGCTCGATGCGGCCGGCGACGCCGCGCGCGCCGGCGAGGCGGCCGACGCGGCGAACGCGGGCAGGGCCGCCGACGGCGCCGACGCGGCCAAGGTCGCGGCGCGCACGGCCGAGCAGGATCGCGCGCTGATCAGCGACCTCGCCAGGGCCGGCCGCATCGACGAGGCGCGCGCGCTGCTGAAGCCGTTCGTCGAAGCCGGCGACATGGACGGCGTGATCGCACGGCTGGACGTCGCGGCGCCGAAGGACGGCGCGTACTTCTGGTCCGGCGTCAAGGACGAAGCCGGCGCGATCGCGCAGGACGCCGGCGGCGTCACGCTGGAGACGACCCCGGGCGGGCGCGTCGTCGACGGCTGGAGCGAGATCGACACGCGCTTCCCGTACAACAACGCCGACGGCACCACCCAGCCGATGCGGGAGACGTTCTGGGGCAAGCTGTCGCAGAAGTACGCCGAGAGCGCGCGCGGCGAGGTGCACGTGCTGCAGAGCCCGGACAAGTTCCCGAGCGGCGGCCGGGTCTGGCAGCAGGTCGAGCTGCCCGCGTTGAAGGACGGCCTCAAAACCGGCAGGATCACCGAGATCCACGATCCGATCGTCGTCTCCCCACGGTAAATGGCCCTTCCGATGTCGTTCGAGCAGATCATCCGGACGTTCGACGCGGGCGGCCGCGTCGCGCTCGAGGGCTTCGGCGCCGGCCATTTCGAGCGGCTCGCCGGCGCCGAGCGCGAGCGCGTGTTCGACGTCGCCGCGGCGCGGCTGCCGTCCGGCCAGTACGACGAGCTCGCGATGCAGGCGCTCGGCAAGCTCGATCTGCCGCAGGCGCACGCGCTGCTCGAGCGCAAGCTCGCCGAGGCGCCGAACGCGGTCTGCCGCGCGGTCGCGCTCGGCGCGCTGCTCGACGCGACCGGCGAGACGCGCTACGAAGCCGCGCTGGTCGACCTGCTCGGTGCCGACGACGCGGCCGTGCGCGACAAGGCGCTGAGCTATCTCGCGCGCGCCGATCGCTCGCCGGGCGTGCTCGCCGCGTTCGAGCGGCGCCTGCTCGCCGAACCGCAGGCGGACCTGCGCGGCCGCCTCGCCGACGAGATCGTCTACCGCTCCGGCGTCGTGCCGCGCGGCCGCGTCGACCGCGTCCTGCTCGCGTGGAGCGAGCGCCTCGCGGCGGAAGATCCGGCCGAGCGCGAGCGCGCGCTGCGCGATCTCGCCGCGGCGCGCGCGGGCTGACTTGCGCCGCCGGCGCGGAGCCGCGGCCTTCCGGCCGCGTCGCACCTCGAAACGCCGCCGCCGATCGCGCCGCCGCGCAGCTCACGCGCCGAAGCGGTGCCGCACGTCGTCGAAGCGAGGCATCGCGGCGACGGTTCCGACGCATTCGGTCGACAGTGCCGCGCAGCGGTTCGCGTGCCGCGCCGCGTCGCGGAACGGCGCGTCGCCGAAGCGCACGAGCGCCGCGGCGAGCGCGCCGGCGAATGCGTCGCCGGCACCGGTCGCGTCGATCGCGGCGACCGGCTCCGGCGCGAGCCGGTAGCACGCGGCGTCGTCGCCGCGACGTCGCGCGTCCGCATGCGAGACGAAGCAGCCGCGCGCGCCGAGCGTGACGACGACGGTCGCGACCGGCAGCCGCCGCGCGAGCGCGTGCAGCTCCGCGTCGGACCGCGCGGCGAGCGCGGCCGCGTCCACGCGCACGCCGGCGACGTGCTCGAGCAGCCCGGCGAATTCGGTCTCGTTCGGCGTGATCAGGTCGCAGAGCGCGAGCAGCGCCGCGTCGACGCCGTCGTGTGCCGGCGCCGGATCGAGCACGCGCAGCGCCGTGCCCGACGCAGCCGCCGCGAGCGCCGCCCGCGTCGCGTCGAGCTGGTTCTCGAGCTGCGCGAGCACCACGCGCGCGCCGCCGAGCAGCGCCGCCTGCGCATGCACGAACGCGGGATCGAGGTGCTCGTTCGCGCCGAGCGCGACGACGATGCGGTTCTGTCCGGAGCGATCGACGAGGATGCCGGCGCTGCCGGTCGGCGCGTCGGCGACGACCTGCCAACGCGCCGCGATCGCATCGGCAGCGGCGGACGCGCGCGCGGCACGGCCGCCGGCATCGTCGCCGACCGCGCCGACGAACGCGGTCGCCGCGCCCTGCCGCGCGCTGGCCACGGCCTGATTGAAGCCCTTGCCGCCGGCACCGGCGACGAAGCCCTCGGCGCGGCGCGTTTCGCCGGCGTCGGGAAAGCGGTCGACGCGCCAGATCTGATCCTGCACGAACGAACCGACGACGACGACGTCCGCCATCCAGAGCGCCTCCGCGATGCCGTTCCGGCACAGTGTAAGCGCGCGCGGTGCGGCGGCACGCGCGCGCAGCGGGAACGGCATCGACGCGGCGCCGGGCCCGCAAAAAAAGGTAATTCCTAAGCAAACCGGACCAGCACTAGAC